>JAPOYI010000005.1 GCA_026706665.1 Gammaproteobacteria bacterium
GATTCCGACTCCGCCTACCTCTCCGTTCAGGCTCATTTCGGTATTGGATTAGACTCAGAGATAGCCATTCGTGGTCGTTAGGCTACGATGCCCCATTGCTCCTATTAGTTCGCTCTTCGTCGGGCCGCTGGCATGTTCAGCGATGTGCTTTCTGATCGCCTGGAAGACCGCTTTCTGCTTTGAGCGTGAGCGGCTCCTTCTTGCGTCGGGCGCGTTCCTCGCGCGTGGGTTTCCTATCGGTGTACACGAAGATACAGTTGTCGCGGTCGTCAGGGATCCCTTCCAGTTCCATGCCGTGGTGTTTGGCGAGTTCTTCGGCGGCACGCTTCGCGCTGTCTCCACGCCAGCCACAAAGCGCGTGCCCCACTTGGGTACCCTCCAACAGGGCGAGGCGGTTCTCCGGGCTTGATGTGGTCCCAACCCTCCAGGTTGCCCTGTCGTGATCGAGGCATCCCATCCACGCGACGATGCTGCGAATGAAGCTCACCGCTTCTGCCTCGACAGCCTTGTCTGAGAAACGGGGCATGCCTGTCCACCCAACCCGATTCACGCGAGACTCCGCCAGCGGATTTGAGCTGGTCTAGGTTTGGCGTGCGGCATTCAATTTGAGTAGTTTCCGCAGCGCTTCCTCCAGCGGTATCCCGGCATCCCACCCGTACGCAGTCGCGACGGCGGCGTCGAGGGCGGCATGTGCATCAGCAAGCCATTGGGGTCGTGCGTTGTAGAGCCTCGTCAGAGTCCGGCGTTTGAGTGATGCGAAGGCTTGTCGTTTCTGGACAAGAACGGGCTAGCCTGGCTAGCCTGTCAGAAGGAAATGTAGCTGCGGTTCAAAAAAATCCAAAAAATACTTGACAAAGGCGTTTTTTCTTTTTTCATGATCCTTGTCGGCGTGCGCGAACACCTATTGTTCGCGGCGCAATGATGAGCGGGCGAATGCGCGCTCGCAACCGACAACCCAGTAGGAACAATCCAATGAGATTACTCAACGAAAGCGAACTGCTCGTTGTGGCTGGCGGGACCAGACCCCCGAAGCCCGCACCGCCTCCACCCCCGCCCCCACCGGATCCGCCCGACGAGCCCGATCCAATCCCCGGACCGGTGATCGAGCCACCGGACATGCCGCCGCTTCCAATCCCGAAACCGGCGCCGCCCGGTCCCGGAGGGTCGTAGAGGCGGGCAGTAATGGGCGGAGCTCGCGCGCGGGCAGCGCGTATCGCCGGTAATTGCCGTGCGGCCGTGTTGCTCACCGCGGGCTTTGGGATCCTCGGCGCCTCGTTTGGCGCCGAGGATCCCTCCGGCACCGACGTTCTCAGAGGCTTGATGGACGATGTCATTGTGTCATCGAGCAATGGGGATTTCAGGACGGCGTGGGCTCGATACCGGAGCGCATACGCGCTTATGCGAGCTTCGCCAATGGCTCGAGAGGCCGTCGAAGACTATTGTCGGCAAGCCGAATGCCCGGCCCTCGGCAACATCGCGTGGATACTCGGCAAGGCTAAGGATGATCTGGCGTTTCTCGACGGACTCTGTAGTGATGACACGGAGGGATGCAGGAGCCTTGTAGAGCGCGCCCAGTTGGCCAAGGCGTACGTGGGCACGTCGACGGCACCGCCAACGTCACCCCATGAAACGGAGATATCGTTTGTTCACGCGTATCGTGGGGACTTGCGCCCTTGGACGGCAGTTGAGGTCGGTGACAAGGCGCTATGGGGTCAGTTGAACAGCGGGAGCTACGCTGTCGAGTTCTCCAAGCAGTCGACGGTGCTCGTCGAAGCGGATTTCCAGATTCTCGGCAAGCCTTGGATCTCGCATGCGGCGGTGGAGGGGTCGGTTCCAGTTTACCGACGCGCGCTGCTGTGGGACTTCACGATGGGGTCAGCGACCGAGGATCGCATCCCGGCCGTTGTCAACGACGAATCCATGGAATACCTCGGCGTCGGCATGAATGCACTGCTGCGCTATTCCGAGGTGTGCCTGTCTTGGGTGGACGCAACTCTCTACTTGGGAAAACTTGGTCCCTGTCGCGGCGGAGAGAATCCCTTTGCAGCCAGGTTCCTGGCTTCCGGGGAGCCCATAGTCGAGATGCCTGCGGGCGACGGTACGTCGTTCAAGGCGTTGATTCACACGGGTGCCGCCAAGACTGCTTGCGGAGAGCGTTTCGCACGGCGGACGGACGCTGGCGTGTTTCGGATCGGCAATCATCCCGATCTGCAGGGTCGTTGTTCGGGTGACGATCTGCCGGAGGGTTGGACGGCCAGGCGCTTGGACGCCGTGATTGGGATGGACACCCTGGTGGAGTTTGACTCGATGGGCTGGAAGCTGAATCCTCTTCGCATGTTCTTCGTTCCGAAGGATCCTATGCACGACAATCCGCAGCAACTCATGGACCAAACGATGCTCGCTGTTGGCGAGGGCGATCTGCGGACGGCATGGGAGAGCTATCGCAAGCTTCACGTGCTTGAGCGCACCTCGGAGTTGGCAAGGAGCATTCACAAGAACTATTGCGGTCGTCCCGAGGGATGCCCCGACATTGGATTGCTGGCCTGGATACTCGGCATGGCGAAAGGCGATCTCGCCTTCCTTGACGGACACTGTGATGAGGCGAACCACCCGGGCTGCGTGCGATCGAACGAGCGTGTGGAAATGCTGAGAGCCTATCTGGATGACGCTCCCACGCCGGCCGACCACCCCGCCCACGAGGTCGAGATCGCGTTCATTCACGCTGCCGAGTGGAATGACTTTCGTCCCTGGACAACCGTCGAGATCGGAGGCAAGGAACTATGGGCCATGGTCAACACCGGGGAGACGCCGGTTGACGTGTCCATGAATTCCACAACGCTCACGCCGGATGACTTTCAGACATTCGGCGAACCGCGTCTGGCGATGAAACCCGATGGCATTGAGCGGATGAAGCAGGATGCGGTACTACGGAACTTTGGGCTGGGTCCTGTGATCGAGGGCCGCGTCCCATCCCAGGTTAAGGACACGGGAGGCGATATGGTCATCCTCGGCATGGCAGCGCTGCTGCGCTACCCGCGGGTGTGTTTTTCCTTTGCACATTCCACGCTCCATCTCGGCAGTCTGGGACCCTGCGCTGGCGGAGAAGCGCCCTTCGCCGCAGCCCTGTCGGCTCGCGGGCAGCCGTTTGTTAACATCGACGCAGGAGATGGTGAGCCGTTGCGGGCACTGATTGACACAGGCGCTCCTCATACCGATTGCCAGGATAGATTCATGCGCACGTTGGGGGTGGGCGAGTTCCGGTTCGGAACTCATCCCGGGCTAGTCGCGCATTGCAGATCGACGAACCCCACGCTGCGAACGGCCCCATGGATCGATGTCGTGATTGGTATGGACGATTTAGTGAATTTCGACGCTTTCGGCTGGGAACTGAGTCCGTTTCGGATGTACTTCGTGCCAGCCCAAGCGCAGCGCAAACCCGAGACCACAACCACGGATGCCGGAGCCGATCACCGGGGGTCGTGAGGTTCGCACTCAAGCAAGGTTAGCGGCGGGCGCAACCGGCGGAGGGGCAGACGAGGCATCGAGCCTTTTCCGCGAGGAGGTTTTCTCCCGCTTCCAGGCAGCTGTTTGGCAACCGCCGTTGCTGTCTAGGTCCGTATCGGGTTTGGCCCTGTCGTCGCTTGCCGCGCTTGCTGCCGCCGGTTTCGTAGTATTTGCGGTTTCGTTCCCTTTCGCCCGCAAGGAGCAGGCGACCGGCCACCTTGCGCCCGTCGCGGGCTGGTCGCGCGTGACCGCACAGTCTTTCGCAGTGGTGCGTCACCGCGTCGTTGAGGCTGGAGACCCGGTAGAGGCGGGCGATGCGCTTTACGAACTGGCTTCGGGGGATGGATTGCGAGAGGGTCTGTCGCTCGAGCGCAAACTCCTCCAAGACATCGATGAGCGCCGCAAGGCATTGCAGGCCCGCTTGAAGGCGATTGCGGCTCAGTTCGAGAATGATCGCGCGCTGCAGCAGAAGGAGCGCAAAGCGGGTGCGGAGCAGATCCAGCACCTCGAAGCCGAACTCGCATCGCTTGAGTCCCGCCTTGCGATCGCGCGCCGCCAGCAGCGCGATGGAGAGCGCCTGAGAGCGTCCGGGGCTTTGGCCGATGCCGATCTGTTGGCGCTCGCGGACCGGGTTCAATCCCGCGCAGCGCTCGTGGCAGCAACGCGACGCGAACTCACAACAATCCAATCCGCACAGGATGCGCGGGCGGAGCAGTCTGCCCGGCTCAAGCTAAACCGCGAGGTTGCCCATGCGACGGTCGTCGAACAACTGCATGCGCTATCGATGGAGGAGACGCAAGTACGCGTCCGGGATGCGACACACGTACTTGCGCCAAGAAGCGGTCGCATCGCATCGGTGCGGATTGGCGCCGGCGACTGGGTTCGGCCGGGAGACGTGCTGCTTGACATCCTGCCGAGTGACGTCGGCCTCAAGGCTCGGTTGTTCGTGAGCTCTGCGGCGATGGGCTTAGTTGAAGTCGGGCAGGAAGTGCGAGTGTACCTCGACGCGTTTCCTTACGAGCGCCACGGCGCTCACTCGGGACGCGTGTTGTCGATCTCCGAGACGACTCTGGGTTCCGAAAAAGGGGACAAAAGCAGTTCGTTCTTCCGCATCGACGTCGAGTTTCCCGATGGCTTCAACCTGTCACCGGGACAACGCAAATCGCTGCGTCCCGGGATGACGGTCAGCGCGGACCTCGTGCGCGGCTACGGAACGCTGCTCGACTGGTTGCTGGAACCGATGCGCGGCACCGTTACTCGTCTTTAGAAGTCGCTGGTGAGAGTTCCGGTAGTTCTGCAGTCCGACCAGGCCGAATGTGGGCTGGCCTGTCTGGCTATGGTGGCGGCGTTCCACGGCCACTATGAGACATTGCGCGAATATCGCGCGCGCTTCCACATCTCTCAGCGTGGGGCGACGCTGGCGAACCTGCGCGACTACGCGGAGCAGCTCGGGTTTCAGTGTCGCGCTGTCCGCGCGAATCTTGAAGAACTACCGCAACTTCGCTTGCCGGCGATCCTGCATTGGGATCTCGACCACTTCGTCGTGCTGAAAGCCGCCGGGCGGAATACGGTGCAGATCGTGGATCCGGCTGTGGGTGTGCGACGACTCTCATTGCGGGAGGCGAGCGAACATTTCACCGGCGTGGCCATGGAACTGATGCCGACAATGGAATTCACCAGGAGAAAGGCCGAGGAAACGGTACCCCTGAAATCGTTCGTGCCAGCCTTCCGCGGACTGGGCGCACCTCTGGGCGCGACGTTCATCATGACGCTGGCTTTGCAGGCGTTCGCTCTCGCCATGCCCCTTAACACACAGTTCACCGTCGATCAGGGTGTGCGTCAGGCGGACATGAACATCGTCGCCGCTCTGGCGGTTGGGTTCGGCCTAGTCGGACTGGTTTCCGCCACGACTCAGTGGTTGCGCACCCTGCTCGCGCAATACGTCGGCAATACCCTCGCGGTGCGCATGACGACCGGACTGGCGCACCACCTGTTGCGGCTGCCTGACACATGGTTTGTTTCCCGCCATACCGGCGACGTAATGTCGCGGTTTGCATCGACCACGCCTGTGGGCAACTTTCTGATGACCGGCGCGTTCGCAATTCTCGTGGACGCAGTGATGGCGTTCGGCGCGCTCGCCATCATGTTCGCATATGCTTGGGATCTCACCTTGATCCTGTGCGCGTTCCTCGCCGCGCTCGTTGCAATCCGCTTCGGGACCATTGGGCACCTGCGTAACCTCACCCATGAAACGATCAACGCCGACGCCCACGAAAACTCGAGCTTCATCGAGAACGTTGAACGGAACCGCGCCATCAAACTGCTGGGCGCAGAGGGCTCGCGAGAGGATGCCTGGGGCGAGCGGTATGTCCGGTCTATCAACGCGAATGTTCGCCTCGTGCGCTTCAGCGCCCACGTGGAATTCGCGGCCGCTGCGATCGGTGCTGTACAAACGGTCGCGATGCTGATGCTCGGCGCCGGCAAGGTTATCGAGGGAGCGTTCACGCTCGGAATGCTGTTTGCGTTCTCGTCCTACGGAGGGCTCTTTTCGGGACGGGCTTACGCGCTGATCGAGTCGCTGGTGGAGTTTCGAATGTTGCGGCTACACCGCGAACGCATCTCGGATATCGCCCTTGAGGAGCGCGAAATCCCCGCCGCACGTGAGGGAAGTCCGCGCACGATAAGGGGGCAGATCGAGGTGAAGTCGGTCTGCTTCGCCTACGGCGACGACGGTCCGGCGGTGCTTGACGACCTCAATCTGTCCGTGGCGGCAGGCGAGTTCGTCGGCATCGAAGGCGAGTCGGGCGCAGGCAAGTCGACGCTCATCAAGCTGCTGTGCAAGTTGTTGGTCCCGAACAGCGGGACTATCCTGATTGATGGACTCGATCTCCGCAGTCTGGATGTGCGGCATTACCGCCGCCAGCTAGGCGTCATCATGCAGGACGACGATTTGTTCTCCGGATCACTACTGGAGAACATTGCCGTCGAATCGGGCGACCCAGATATGAGGCGCGTCGAGGAGGCCACGAGAATCGCTGGCATACACGAGGATATCAGCCGGATGCCGATGCAGTACTTGACGCTGGTGGGCCACATGGGATCGACACTTTCGGGCGGTCAGCGGCAGCGGGTGATGATCGCTCGGGCAATATACCGCCAGCCCGCGTTAATTCTGTTGGACGAAGGCACGGCACACCTAAACGACGAGCTACAGCAGAGTGTCCTTGACGGCTTGAGGCGAATGAGTGCAACGATCATCGCCGTAACACACGACGAACGTGTCCTGAGGCGAGTAGATCGGCGGATATCTCTACGCTCCGCTCCATGATTATCCCATCGGAGGATGGGCGGAAGGAGCGCTCGGTCACTACGCAACGTTTTTGGCACAACGTCGCACTACCGGACAACGAGACCACGGTGCTCCGCGTGGCTGTGTTGGTCGGCGACAGCGTCTGACGCGACCTTCGCGCTGTCACTACCTCCGCAGTCTGTCGCGGGACGTCTCGGCGTCTCGCCGGGAACGAGATGCGCGTGGCGGGCAAGTAGGTAGTGACAGCGCGCGGAACGGCGCTGGAGCGCAGCGGCGGCGCAGGGTGCTAAGAACGCGGCGCTGGTGCCGCCTTGGTGCCCGGTGTATTCTCCCGGCCGCCTACGTAGCCGCCTTGTGCGGCTGTGGTCGGCGGGAGCGCCGACAGACCGGGAAACCGGACGGCCGGCGGAAATCCGGCGTTGGCGCGGCAACCCGGCAGGGTGCCGACGCCGAGGTGCCGTTATCCGGGATGCTAGGAGTTCTCACAGCGGGTTCGCTGCGCTGACGCGCAGGGAACCCGTGATTAC
>JAPOYI010000064.1 GCA_026706665.1 Gammaproteobacteria bacterium
TGGGCCCGCCGCCGCAACCGCGCCGCCTAGAATCCAACAAATTTGTCGTGCACCCGCGTCGAGGTTTGGATCCGTCAGCTTTCCAAGTATCTGCGTTGGCAGGCTGTAGGCGAAAGCCACCATCTCGGAATGCAACAACTGGCGGACCTTTTCACGGATGCCCTTTTCGAGCTGACAGGTTGTATCAAACTCCTCCCGGCCCTCGACAACCTCATTCCAGTGCCGGGCGAGTAACGAGGCTGCCCTTTCCTTATCAGGTGTCGGCACGACCGTTTTGGACAGTCGGGCGAAAATTCATCCAGAGCGACTCCGTTCGTTTTTCTTTCGACGAGTTGCATAGTTTCTCCGGCGCATCCACCCGATGCCAGTCTGCGAACAACTCCTCGTAGAGAACAGATCGATACCCGGACAGCACAGCCCGTCCCTCGATCCGATGCAGCAGACGGGCCAGATCGCGATGGTCGTTGTCCGTCATCTCATGTCCATAGGCGGCCGAGTCCCCCCGGCTGACATGCACATAGGGCGGATCGAGATAGAACAGTGTCTGCGGCGTGTCGTATCGCTGAATGACTTCAAGCGCCGGAGCGTTTTCGATCTGTACGCGCTGCAGTCGCTGAGCAATCTCGGGTAGGCCCTCCACGGCTCCCAACCAGCGCGACACGGCGCCGGCCATTCCCGCCCGGGACGTCAACACGCAATGTGCCCAGCGTCCCTCGCTGCTCGTCTGGGCGAGTCCGGTCCGTGTTTGTCGAGCGCGGACGTAAAAGCGGCGCGCACGTTCCAATGGTTCGAGCCCGGGTGTCGCATCGCATGCCTTGGCAAGCTCTTCCCTCGAGAACGGGGTGAGGCCAATTTCCCGGATCAGTTTCTCTGGCCGATCCCGCAGGACGGCAAAGAAATTGACCAATTCGGTATCGAGGTCGTTGTAGGTTTCCACTCGCGCCGGCACACGGTTGATGATCACGGCCGCCGAGCCACCGTAGACATCGCAGAAGTGCTCCGCGTCGCTGGGCAGGTGCGGCAAAATGAAATCCAGATGGACATACTTCCCGCCATACCACCCGAACGCGATCATCTTGCGGCGCCGTTGCCCGGCGTTGCCAACGAGTCGCCGCGACTTGCGCCCCGATCGGGAACGTGCCCCGAGCGCGGGAGTGAACAGGTCTTCCACGATTGCAGTACCTCCCTTGCATTCCATTTCCAGAGGAGAATGACCGACCAATGTACTGTATCCGTATACAGGTATCAATGCATTTTACGCACCTGTAACGCACCTGTAGCCGATGAGCGGATGGACGAGCACCGGCCCAGGTCTTGCGAGCGTGGTCGGCCGGGTTATGGATGCTGGTTACCCGGACTTTTTCTGGCGGACGATGGGACCATGTCGCCGGTGATGTAGGTCAGAACGTCGTTCTTGAAAAACAGGGACACAAGCATGCGGGATTGGAACGTGTCCGGCACGTCGATGGTATACACGTAGTCCCAGCGGTCATCGTCGAAGGTATTGCGCAGCACCGGCTCGCCCATGATGTAGGCCACCTGTTCCCGCGTGATCCCGGGTTTCAGTTGGTCCACCATGGTCTGGGTGATGATGTTGCCCTGCTGTATGGCCACGCGGTGGACCCCGCAACCGTTCAGGAGAAGCGGGGCCAGCAACGTCAAACTGCCGACACTGCGGAGCAACCTGGATGACATGGCCGCATACTAAAGCGCCGTCGACGCAGAATCCACGCATCTCTTTCCATCCGCCTGGCCGCCGCATTCGTTCCGCCGCCGGGAACGCGGCATCAGGACGGCTGTCCACCCGCCAGGAGCGTCTGGGCGTACGCCCGCGTCTCGCTCGTAATCTGCTGTCCCGCCAGCATCCGCGCGAGTTCATCGACACGTTCAGGGTCGTCGAGGACTTCGATGACAGTGTCGTCGGTGGAGGTCTTCGTGACCCTCAGGTGTGCATTCCCTAGCGCCGCCACCTGGGGCGCGTGGGTCACACAGATCACCTGGGTATGTTCCGCGAGGCGCCGCAACATGCGCCCGAGCACGTCCGCCGTCGTGCCGCCGATGCCGACATCCGCTTCGTCGAGCACAAGACACGGCAGGTCCGAATGCGCTGCGGCAACCACGCAGACGGCGAGACTGATTCGCGCCAGCTCGCCGCCGGACGCGATGGCCCCGAGCAGCCCCGGCGGGTACCTGGGACTTGCGGTGAACAGGAAGTCGACGGTTTCGAGCCCCCGCTCGTTTTCGGCGGGCGTGAACTCGACGGACAGGGACGCCTGGCCGAAGCCAAGTTCCGCCAGCGCCGAAGTAACCGCCTTCTCGAAGTTCCGCGCGGCAACGGCGCGCGTATCGGATAGTTTCGCCGCGGCGTCCCGGTACTCCTGCTCGCTGGCTTCGCAGGTTTGCCTCAGGTTCTGGAGCCGTGTCTCGTCCACTTCGAGGGATTCAAGTTCACGGGCGACCTCCTTCGCGTGGGCGGCGAGGCCCGCCGCGCTGACGCGATGCTTGCGCGCGGCATCGTGTATGGCCTCGAGCCGCTCCTCGGCCTCCTTCAGCGCCCCTGGATCGACAGGCACCGCTTCGAAGTACGCGCGCAGTGCCGACAGGCCTTCCTCGGCCTCAATGCGCCCGGCGTCCATGTGCTGCCGGGCCGCCTTCAACGCCGCATGATCGTCATCGATGTCCTCAAGGTCGGCATGGATGCGCGAGAGTTGGGACAGCAACTGCTCGTCGAGCGTTTCCGCATGGGTTCCGACGACGAACTGGATATCGGTCGCCGAAGACAGTCGCTTGTGCCGCTGCGTCAGCGCTTCCACCTCCCCTTCAGCGACTGCCAGCGCGCCGAGTTCGTCCAGTTGGTATCGCAACAGGTCCATGCGTTCGCGCGTCGACCGCATCCGCCGCTCCAGTTCCGCGAGATCCGCCCGCTGCGCCTGCCAGTCGCCATGACGGGCGCGAACGGCGTCCGTGACCTCGGGCGGCACACCGAAGTCGTCGAGCAGCTTGAGTTGCATGGGACGTTCAAGCAGCGAACGGTGCTGGTTCTGCGCGTACACGTCGACCAGCGGTGCGCAGAGTGCCTGCAGGGCCGAGACATTGACCGGCGTGCCGTTAATGAAGGCACGTGAGCGTCCGGCAACCGTACCGACACGGCGGACCAGGCAACGGTGGGGTTCCGCGTCGTCTCCCAGGGCGCGTTGGACAATGTACTCCCGGGCCTCTTCACGACCGTCCAGGTGAAACTCCGCTGTCACCTCGGTACTCGAAGCGCCGGGGCGAACGGTAGTCCGGTCGGCGCGGGCGCCAAGCACGAGATCGAGGGCATGCAGCAGTATCGATTTACCGGCCCCTGACTCGCCCGTAATGACCGTGAGCCCCGCGTCAAACTCGATATCGAGGCTCTCGACCAGGGCGAAGTTCCTGACCGTGAGTTGCCTGAGCATTGTGCTAGCGCCTTAAAATCCGTCGGCCCTTCGGGCGCGCCATGTCTTATCCCCACCCAAGCCCACTTGTTTCTCCCCACCCACGCACCCGTCAGCTTGTCGATCTCGCCGCAAATGCGGCAAGTCCGACAAGCTGCTAGAGTACCGCCCACGGGGCTAGCGCCACAAAGTGGCGGAGAGGACACGGTTCTTCACGATGGCCCGCAGTCCCAATGCGCTAGGTGTATTGCAGGGAGCAGTGGCTCGGTGGTCAGTCGGGAAGATCGGTTCGCGGATCGCACGAAGCGCCTGTTCAAGCTCCTCGTCGAGCACTATCTGAACGACGGCGCGCCAGTCGCGTCGAGCCGCCTCGCCTCCCATGTCGACGTGAGTTCGGCCACGGTCAGGAGCATCATGGCCGATCTCGAAGCCCGCGGACTCATCATTGCTCCGCATACCTCGGCGGGAAGGGTCCCGACCGACCGGGGGCTGCGCCTGTTCGTCGACAGCCTGATCTCGGTACAGCCGCTGGATACGCGAAGCGTTCAACAGCTTCGCGCGGAACTGAACCCCGACCTTTCGACGGACGAACTCGTCTCCACCGCGTCCGAGATGCTCTCCGAAATTACCCGTATGGCCGGCCTGGTGACGATGCCGAAGCCGGAGCCGGAGCAGGTCGCCCTGCGGCAGGTCGAGTTCCTGCGCCTGTCGGGCAACCGCGTGCTGGCGATCCTGGTCGTCGACGAACGCGAAGTTCAGAACCGCGTCATCCACACCGACCGGGAATACGACGAGACCGAGTTGCACCAGGCCGCCGAGTACATCAACAGGCGCTACCACGGCAAGACGCTGTCGGAAGTCCGCAACGGACTGGTGGAAGACATGCGCGCGGACAGGGACCGCCTGGACCGGCTCATGCAGACCGCAATCGATGTGGCGTCGAAGACGTTCGCCGAGGACCAGCGCCCGTCGAAACCGTACGTGGTCAGCGGGGAATCGAACCTCGTCGACGCGCTGACGAATACGCAGACGGTACGCGACCTGTTCGATGCGTTCGCGCAGAAGAGTGCGATCGTGTATCTGCTGGACCGGTGTCTCGACACCGAGGGCATCCAGCTCTTCATCGGCGCCGAGTCAGGCAACCGGATGTTCGAGGAATGCAGCCTGATCACGGCTCGCTACGAGGTCAACGGCGAGGTCGCCGGCGTGCTGGGCGTCATCGGCCCGACCCGGATGGCGTACCAGAAGGTCATCCCCATCGTCGACGTGACCGCCCGGATGCTCGGCTCGGCCATGACCGCCGGCCGCGCTTGAATTCCGGGGCGTCCGCCCATATAAGCCCCGCCTGATCCATAGCGAGGCACTTCCATGCCCAGGGACAAGACAGGCAAGGACCCGAAACCGGAGGAAACCGAGCAGTCATCAGCGGCGGAAGAGACCGTTTCGGACATGGCCGATGCGGACGAAATGGAACAGGCCGCCGAAGGCGGCGACGACCCATCCGCGTCCGCTGGCGAAGCCGGTAACGGTGCCGAGACCGGCGAAGAAACCCCGTACGATCCCGAAGCGCTGAAGGAAGCCGTGGCGTCTCTCGAGCGGGACCTCGCCGAGGCCAGGGACCAGGTTCTGCGCGCGCGTGCGGAAGAGGAGAACACCCGCCGGCGCACCGCCCGGGACGCGGAAAACGCCCGCAGGTTCGCGCTGACCCGGTTCGCGGGCGAACTGCTTCCCGTCATCGACAACTTCGAACGCGCCCTCGAGGTCGCCGCCGACGATTCGGCGGTCCGCGAAGGTCTCGACCTTTCCATGAAACTGCTTTCCGGCGTTCTGGAAAAGGCCGGCATCGAGGTAGTGGACCCCATCGGCGAACCCTTCGATCCCACGTACCACGAAGCGATGGCCACGGTCGATAACCCCGATGCCGAGCCGGGCTCGGTGACGGAAGTCGTGCAGAAGGGCTACGTGCTGAACGGCCGCCTGTTGCGCGCCGCCAGGGTGCTGGTCGCGAAACGGGACGCCAGCTAGGAGGGTGCGCCGTAGAACGGCACGCCAGTGCCGATCAAGGCGCAGCATCGTAGGTGGGCTTGGGCGGGGGTGAAAAACGGCACGCCCGAAGGGCTGACGGATTTCATGGCGCTAAGGGTTGAAACGGCCCGGTATGGGCCAATATTGAATAGTCACGGCATGACGCAGCGCCTCGGCCGGCGCGAACGAGAGGACCTGAAATGGCAAGAATCATCGGTATCGACCTCGGCACGACCAATTCGTGCGTGTCGGTCATGGACGGACAGGACCCGAGAGTCATCGAGAACTCGGAAGGAGATCGGACCACGCCCTCGATCGTCGCGTACGCCGACGGCGGCGAGGTCCTGGTCGGCCAGAGCGCCAAGCGGCAGGCCGTTACCAACCCCGACAACACGCTCTTCGCAATAAAGAGATTGATCGGCAGGAACTTCAGTGACGAGGTCGTGCAGCGCGACATGGGCATGGTGCCCTACAAGATCGTCAAGGCATCGAACAACGACGCCTGGATCGAGGCGAAGGGGGAACAGCTCGCGCCGCCGCAAGTGTCGGCGGAAGTGCTGAAGAAGATGAAGAAGACCGCCGAGGACTACCTGGGCGAAGATGTCTCCGAAGCCGTCATCACCGTTCCAGCCTACTTCAACGACTCGCAGCGGCAGGCCACGAAGGATGCGGGCCGCATCGCCGGGCTCGACGTCAGGCGCATCATCAACGAACCGACGGCGGCCGCACTTGCCTATGGCATGGACAAGCAGCGCGGTGACGCCAGGATCGCCGTATACGACCTCGGCGGCGGCACGTTCGACGTATCCATCATCGAGATTGCCGACGTGGACGGTGAGCACCAGTTCGAGGTGCTTTCCACCAACGGGGACACTTTCCTTGGCGGCGAGGATTTCGACCTGCGTGTCATCGACTTTCTCGCAAACGAATTCAAGCAGGAGAACGGCATCGACCTGCACAACGATCCACTTGCCCTCCAGCGGCTCAAGGAAGCCGCCGAAAAGGCGAAGATCGAACTCTCATCGAGCCAGCAGACCGAGGTCAACCTGCCCTACATCACCGCGGACAACACGGGCCCGAAGCATCTCGTCACCAGGCTGACCCGCGCGAAGCTGGAGTCCCTGGTCGAAGAACTGGTGGAGCGGACCATCGGACCGTGCAGGACCGCGATCAACGATGCCGGCATCTCGACGGGGGACATCAACGACGTCATTCTCGTCGGCGGCCAGACACGCATGCCCCTGGTGCAGGAGAAGGTCAACGGTTTCTTCGGCCGGGAAGCGCGCCGGGACGTGAATCCCGACGAGGCAGTGGCGATGGGCGCCGCGATTCAGGCGGCCGTGCTGTCCGGCGACGTCAAGGACGTCCTCCTGCTCGACGTCACACCGCTGTCGCTCGGTATCGAAACCCTCGGCGGCGTCATGAGCGCCCTCATCGAGAAGAACACCACCATTCCGACCAAGAAGCAGCAGGTGTTCTCGACCGCGGACGACAACCAGACCGCCGTCACGATTCACGTGCTCCAGGGCGAGCGCTCGCAGGCGGCGCAGAACAAGTCCCTCGGCCGCTTCAACCTGGAGGACATTCCTCCGGCGCCCCGGGGAATACCGCAGATAGAGGTCAGTTTCGACATCGACGCCAACGGCATCCTGAACGTCTCCGCGAAGGACAAGGCGACGAACAGGGAACAGTCCATCGTGATCAGGGCTTCGAGCGGGCTGTCGGATGATGAGATCCAGTCGATGGTGCGCGATGCCGAGGCGCATTCGGAGGAGGACAAGAGATTCGAGGAACTGGTTGGATTGCGCAACCAGGGCGACACCCTCGTGCATGCCGCGCGAAAGATGGTGACGGATGCGGGAGACAAGGCGACCGACGACGAGAAGGAGAAGATCGAAGCGACCGCCAAGTCCCTCGAAGAAGCCATCAAGGGCGAGGACAAGGAGGCCATCGAGTCCGGCGTTCAGGCGCTGTCAGAAGCCACCGGCGCCCTTGCCCAGAAGATGTACGCGGAGCAGGCGGACGCGGGCCCCGCCGACGGGGGCGGGGCACAAACCGGCACCTCCTCGCAGGCCGACGACGACGCCGTGGATGCGGAATTCGAGGAAGTGAAGGACGAAGAACCCAGGCCGCGCGACCCGGACAAGAGTCCATGAGGCAGCGCGGGTCGTAACGCCTGAACACGACAATGGCCAAACGCGACTACTACGAGGTGCTAGGCCTCGAACGCGGATCATCTTCCGACGACGTGAAGAAGGCCTACCGGCGCCTGGCCATGAAGTACCACCCGGATCGCAATGACGGAGACGCGAACGCGGAGGAGAAGTTCAAGGAAGCGTCAGAGGCCTACGAGATCCTGAGCGACGGCGAAAAGCGCCAGGCTTATGATCGCTTCGGCCATGCCGGCGTGGATGCCAGCGGCATGGGCATGGACGGCGCCAGCTTCAGCGACATCTTCAGCGATGTCTTCGGCGATATTTTCGGCGGTGCCCGCGGCGGCCGGCGCGCCTCGCGGCGGGGCGCCGACCTTCGATTCAACCTGAGCCTGGACCTCGAACAGGCGGTGCACGGCGACACCGTCGAGATCCGGGTCCCCGTACTCGGTACCTGCGACGCCTGCGACGGCAGCGGCGCCGCGCCGGGCACCAGTCCCACCACTTGTCCGCAATGCCAGGGCCAGGGCCAGATTCGGGTCTCCCAGGGGTTCTTCTCGTTGCAGCAGACCTGTCCCCAGTGCCGAGGCGCCGGAACGTTCATACCCAATCCCTGCCGCACCTGTGGCGGCGGCGGCCGCGTGGAACGCCGCAAGACGCTGTCGGTCAACATCCCTGCCGGTGTAGACGAAGGGGATCGAATCCGCCTTTCCGGCGAGGGCGAAGCGGGACCGCACGGCGGCACGCCCGGAGACCTATACGTGCAGGTGTCAGTGCGCGAGCACGCCATTTTCGCCCGCGACGGCATGAACCTCCTGTGCGACGTTCCGATCTCGTTCATGCAGGCAGCCCTTGGGGGCGAAATCGAGGTGCCGACGCTCGACGGGCGCATCAAGCTACGAGTTCCCGCGGGGACCCAGACCCACCGGATGTTTCGCCTGCGGGGCAAGGGCGCCACTTCCGTGCGCCGTTCCGGCACCGGCGACCTGCTCTGCCGCACCATCGTCGAAACGCCCGTGCGCCTGAACGAGGAGCAGAAATCCCTGCTGCACCAGTTTGGAAGGTCCATGGACCGGAGCGACGACGAACACTCGCCCAAGGGCGCGTCCTGGCTCGAGTCGGTCAAGGGATTTGTTGACCGATTGATCAACTGACACGAAGGGCAAGGATGCTGCGAATCGCGATAACCGGGGCCGCCGGACGCATGGGACGCACCGTCGCCGAGGCGGTTCGGGACGCCGATGACCTGGCTCTCGGAGCGGCACTCGAACACCCGGATTCCGACGCGATCGGCGACGTGATCGACGGCGTGACCATCGCCCGCGAACTGGCTGCGGACGCCTTCGATGTCCTGATCGACTTCAGCGTGCCCGCGGCGACGCTCAGCGTGATCGAAGCATGCGAGCATCACGGAAAGGGCATGGTGATCGGCACGACCGGATTCGATGCCGATGGCACCGCGCGTATCGCCCAGGCGGCAGAGCACATCCCCATCGTCATGACGCCGAACATGAGCGTCGGCGTGAACGTGACGTTCAAGCTCATCGAAGCGGCGGCCCGGGCCCTCGGCGCGGACTCGGACGTGGAGGTCTTCGAAGCCCACCATCGACACAAGATCGACGCGCCTTCCGGCACCGCCGTGCGCATCGGCGAAATCCTGGCTCGGGTGCTCGACCGCGACCTGTCGGCGGACGCCGTCTACGGCCGCGAAGGCATCACCGGCGAGCGGGACGGACGAACCATCGGTTTCCACTCCCTGCGCGGGGGCGACATCGTCGGAGAACACACCGTCACGTTCGCCGGGCCCGGGGAACGGCTGGAAATCACCCACCGCGCGCACAGCCGCATGAACTTCGCCATGGGATCCCTCAGGGCCGCGCGATTCGTCGCCGAGCGCGAAACAGGGTTGTTCGATGTCGCCGACGTCCTTGGAATCGCCGAGAGTCTCTGAGCCGAACTGCCGGGGCGCGAGCTGCTATCCGGCGAAGCCTCGTCAGGGTCAGGCTCATGCGGGCGGGTGGGCTTGCCCCCCGGTTAACGCAACGGCCTCGTCGACTCGGCCGACCAGGTCACCGTAGTCAAACAGCGACAGTACGCTCATGCGCTCGTCGACCGGGTAGGAGTTCTCGCCCGGGCAGACCACGAACAGGTGATCGAGCCGCAAGTCGTCCACCACGTTGCGCATACTCCGGGTCACCTCTGGGGCTTCGCTGAACTTCATCTCGAAGCCCAGGCGGCGACCTTTGTCCATTATCAGCAGGTCGACTTCGCCTCCGCCGTGGGTACTCCAGAACCAGGCATGCGCCGGACGCAACACGCGCAGGATCTGCTCGATGGCGAACCCCTCCCATGACGCGCCCACGCGAGGCTGGGACAGGAGAATGTCGTCCTTCCCGGCCCCCAGCAGAGCGTGCAGCATGCCGGTGTCCCGAAGGTAGATCTTCGGCGCCTTGACTTGCCGCTTCGCCAGATTCTCGAACCAGGGCTGGAGTTGTCGGACCATGTAGGTGCCCGTGAGCACGTCCAGGTAGCGTCGCACGGTCTTGTCGGTGAGGGACATGGATCGTCCGAGTTCGGACCCATTCCATGTCTGGCCGTGCCAGTGGGCCAGCATGGTCCAGAACCGGCGCATCGCGGTGGCCGGAATGGAGATGCCGAGCTGCGGTATGTCCCGTTCGAGGAAAGTGCGGATGAAACCCTCCCGCCAGACCAAGCTGTCGTCGTCCGACGCGGCCAGAAATGATCGCGGCAGCCCGCCCCGAAGCCAAAGTTGCCGCCAGTCGCCGACGCCCGTTTCATCAAGCCCGAACCCCGTCAACTCGACGAACTCCACCCGACCGGCCAGAGACTCGGAAACACCGCGCACCAGATCGGGCGAAGCGCTGCCGAGCACGAGGAACCGACCATTCGCGCGGGTGCGATCCACCAGCACGCGGAGAACGTTGAACAGGTTCGGCGCCCGTTGGATTTCGTCGAGGACGACGAGGCCCGGACACGCGCCGAGCACCATCTGGGGATTGGCGAGCCGGCGCAAATCGACTTCCGACTCCAGGTCGAAGAAGGTAGCCTCCCTGGTCTCGGCGAACGCCCGCGCCATAGTCGTCTTGCCGCATTGGCGAGGTCCGAGCAAGGCCGTGACAGGTGATCGAGTCGTCGCTCGCTCGATCCGGCGCAAGTAGTCGGCACGTTCGAGCATTCGATCACTCTACCTCGATGTTTCGGAGTTGTCATCCGAATTTTCACATTGAACGCGCTCTTCAACTTGATTGCGCGGGGAAAGACGCCTACCGTTTGATTCATGCGTCTGTTTGTCGCGATTGCATTCCTCTTCCTCGCTGGCTGTGACAGACCATTCGGGTTCATTCCGGGGCGCGAACTCGACGGCGACGAGGCGCCGCCACCGCAGGACTGGACCGAGATCGACAGATTCGCCACGGTGCAGCTTGAGTTTCGACCCGACAAGCCCTACTCCATCAACATCTGGGCGGTGGGCATCGGTCAGGACATGTACATCGCCACCGGCGAAGACGGCACCCGGTGGACCGAGTACCTGCAGCAGACGCCACTGGTGCGCGTACGCGTCAGCGAATCCATCTACCCGCTGAACGCAGTGCGTATCCTCGATCCCGCAGAGCATCAGAGCGTGACCGATGCGTTCGTCACGAAGTACAACCTCGACGAAGACAACTGGGTCGTCACCGGCCAGGTGTTTCGCCTCGACCGTCGCACCCCGGAGCCGCTGCGAGCGCGATAATCGCAAGCAGCCGTCGTGACATTGGGCCAAACTGGTGTTTGCACCCTGATCGACGTCAAGACGTCTTGACGTTCAAACAGCATGACGTTAGCGTTGAGCCGGATCGATCACCGGCAGGCAACCACCCATGTACCAGACCGGGCAAAAGAGGGCTACCATCTACTTCGACCCAGCGCTCCATCGTGCGCTACGCCTCAAGGCAGCTGAGACCGACTGCAGTGTCTCCGCCCTTGTGAACGAAGCCGTCAAGGCGGCGCTATCGGAGGACGTTGACGACCTTGAAGCCTTCGAGTTGCGCGAGAACGAACCCGACCATGCGTTCGAGGACGTCGTTCGAGACCTGAGACGACGTGGCAAGATATAGCCTGTGGATAAAGAGGTCTGCCAGAAGAGAGCTTGAATCCATCCCGACAAGGGCAGATCGTCGCCGGGTCGTCAACCGCATCATGTCACTCGCCGACAACCCGAGACCACCGGGTACAGCCAAATTGTCCCGTCTCGAACGCTACAGAATTCGTCAGGGGCGATACAGGATTCTCTATACAGTCGAGGATTCCGTGCTGCTTGTTCACGTGATCAAGATCGGCGATCGCAAGGACGTTTACCGAAGCATGGAGAGTTAGCGCCGCCGCCTCGGGCAAGGGTGTGGGGTTCTCAAGTGCCCTCGGTACTCGGCGCCAGCGGATTCGGAAAGGCGTCGGGATCTTCTTCTCCCTCCCGCGAGACAAGGCAGGCGAAGTCCTTCTCGACGAGGATCTCGACGCGGCCTTCGCGACCCCGAAGGGACACTTCTTCCGTGCTCGCCCATCGCAGGGCGACGACGCGAGGGATGCTGACCGTCAGCCGGCCGGCCTCGAACGCAGCGCCGATTCTCTCTCCTGAAATCTCAAGCGCATAGGTGAACGGCTGGGGCAGCGAAGTCGTCTCGACGACGGCATCTCCATCGGCCACGGCGGACACTTCGGATTGGGTCAGCCGCAGACGAATGGTGTCTCCCTTGATGCGGAGCTTCATGTTAAGGCCGCCGCATGCGGGACCACGTAGGGTCCCTCGGGAATCACCGCCACCGCCGGATCGCCTGCCCGCTCAACGCTGGCAGCCACCGCCGAATCGACGCAGTCGATGGCCTCTACCCCGGTGCAGGCACGATCCATCTCATCGAGTTCGCTGAAGAGCTGAATTCGCGCCGCACGCTGGGCCTTGAGCTGTACTTCCGTCTGCCACTCATCTATCTCGGCGAAGCGCTTGGCAAACAAACCCTCCAGGAAACGTTCGGGACTCTGCGCCAGGAGGCGCTGCTGTGCCGCCCGGTAGGCATCGGATCCGATCCCCTCGGAACAGTCGGCCGCGACGATCAGCGTCGCATCGGAGTCGAGAATCCCCATGGGCGTGAGCATGCTCTTGACGGTCTGGTAGTACGTCTGGTCGAGCGGAAATCCTGCCGCCGACGTGACGACGGTCTTGAAGCGCCGAGGGAGCGAAACCCTGCAGAATCCGTGCGCGAAGTCGACGGCGGCCAGGTGGCTCGCAACGATCTCGCCGAAGTTGACGAACGACAGCCTGCGCCGCTCGTCGATGACCGTGTTGACGGCGTGGACTTCGCCCAGCATGCGGACGATCTCGAGCTGTTCCTCGCGCAGTGGGTTGCCCGACAGATTGCACTGCACCGCCGCCGGATCCTCCAGGAAGCGGGCGCTGTGGAAGGTCCGGATGGTGTCCTGGTGGGCGATCCCCGGGGCGATGACCTTACAGCCCCCGGAGTAGCCCGCCATGATGTGCGGCTCCACCAGGCCGGTAGCGATACGCAGGTCGGCTTCGACGAAGCGGCGATCAAGCTTCACCGGCGTACCCCGTGTGTCAGTAGTGCCCAGATCGACTTGGGCAGCGTCGTCGCGCGCGAAGTGGTTCTCGATCCTGACGTTGTCCATTACCCAGTCGTCGCCCACCACCTGGCGCAATTCGTCACCCTCGTTCGGACGGTGCAAACCCGTCGCGACCAGGACAGTGATGCGTTCCCGCGGGACTCCCGCCCGGACGATTTCACGAATCAGCGGTTGCAGGAACAGCGCGTTCGGCACCGGGCGGGTCACGTCGCAGATGAGGATGCAGGCGGATTTTCGCCCGGCCGCGAGATCTGCCAGTGGCGGTGACGCTACAGGTTCGCCCAGGGCGCGCACGACGGCGACCCCGGGATCCGCAATCACCGGCATCTCGGGTTTGCGCACCACGGTCACCTCGCATTCATCGGCGAGCCGAACCGGCAGTTCGCCTCGGCCATACGGCAATCCGATGATCATTCAATAGCCTCCATGGAACATGTCAACCTCAACCTTGATCCAGACCGACTCGACCCGTTCCCACGCGTGTCTTCAAGTCCATAAAGTCATGGTTTATCAATATTCTAAGCGACATTTCCCGTCTTTGGACCCTACTCGCATGGAACAAACGCGTTCCGGGAGCGCTCGCGACCGGGCGCGGTTGTTCCATGGGCGACGAGCGGGGCCGGGCCACAGGCGAAGCCGAAGGCGCCGGCTGTGGGGCACTTTCCGAGCCTTCTGCGGACTGCCACCGTCCTCGACGAAGAAAGCGCCATCCATGCCTCGGCCCGTCCTCGCCCGACGGACGTGTTTGCGACGGGAAAAATACGTTTATACGACATAAAAATTATATGCGTCACATAAACCGCCTTATTTGTCTCATATGCGTTATTCGCGACATATAATCCGCCACATGCCGAAGCGGATCCCCGAACAAGAGCTTGACGCCATTCTTGCCGTCGTGGCGGCCCATCCGGAAGGCGTGCAGGCGAGCGCCATCCGCGAGAGACTGCCCTGCAAACTGCAGCCGCGGACGCTGCAGCGCCGCTTCGCACTGCTGGTGGACCAGAAGCGGCTGATCGCCGCAGGGAGAGCCAGGGGCCGCCGCTATCGCGTGCCCATCACCATAGCCGGCCAAGCTAGTTCGACCGCAGGCGTCGCGATCGCCGAGGCGCGTGGTGAGGTCCATGTGCCGCTCTCGCCAGAGGCGGAGGCGGTCAAGCAAGCGATTCGCGCGCCGATCCAGGAACGGCAGCCGGTGGGCTACCAGCGCGCCTTCCTCGATGACTACCGGCCCAACATCACCTACTACTTGCCAGACCAGACGCGCCAAAGACTGTCAGATATAGGTCGCCCGCCCGGCGGCGAGCGCCCTGCGGGAACCTACGCCCGAACGATCTACGGTCGCCTGCTGATCGATCTGTCCTGGAACTCCAGCCGCCTGGAAGGCAACACCTACTCCCTGCTGGAAACCGAGCGCCTGTTGGAGATGGGCGAGGCTGCCGAGGGCAAGGATGCGCGGGAAGCGCAGATGATCCTGAACCACAAGACGGCCATCGAGCTGCTCGTCGAGCAGGCCGACGAGACCGGCTTCAACCGGTACACCATCCTGAACCTGCACGCCCTGCTCGCCGATAACCTGCTTGCCGACCCGCAGGCTTGCGGCCGCTTGCGGCGCATCCCGGTAGTCATCGGCGGCACGGTCTACTATCCGCTGGAAGTGCCGCAGCTCATCGAGGAGTGTTTCCAGAGAATTCTGGATACCGCAGCAGCGATCACGGACCCCTTCGAGCAGGCCTTCTTCGCCCTCGTGCACCTCGCCTACCTGCAGAGTTTCGAGGACGTCAACAAGCGGGTCTCCCGCCTCACGGCGAATATCCCGCTGATCCGCGGCAATCTCTGCCCCCTGTCTTTCGTGGACGTGCCGGAGCGGGACTACATCGACGGCGTGTTGGCCATCTACGAGCTGAATCGCGTCGAGCTGCTGCGTGACCTGTTCGTCTGGGCCTACGAGCGCTCTTGCGCCCGGTACTCGGCGGTGCGCCAGTCCTTGGGTGAGCCGGACCCATTCCGCTTGCATCACCGGGCGCTGGTCGCCGAGTTGGTCGCCGCGGTGGTGCGCACGGGAATGGGCAGGGAGGCTGCAGTTGCGCTGGCGCGGCAACGTGCGGCGGAGCAGGTGTCGCCGGCAGGCCAGGCGCGATTCGTCGAAATCGTGGAGACCGAGCTGATGAGCCTCCACGAAGGCAACATCGCGCGCTACCGTCTGCGTCCGGCCGAATACCAGGCGTGGCGGCAAGGCTGGCGTTGACGGGGGCGCCACTCAGGCAAGCACGTTGCGGATGATGAAGGCCGACAGCAGCGCCTGCACCGTGAAGATCGCGCCGACGGCCCACGTGACCCAGCGCCTCGGACGCACGCGCGGATCGAGCTTGCGCGCCTGCAGGTACAACGTCAGGTAGCTCTGCAGCGGCAACATGAAGGCGCCGTAGGAAGCGCCGATGATGATGAGCCAGATCGGGCGCTGAAACGAGAGGTAAATCGCAGCGCTCAGTGCCGGCATCGCGATGACGTAGCCGACGATCCATTTCCGGCGCAGCGCCAGATTCTGGCGATCGATGAAGCCGAGTGTCACGAGCAGGTCCGGAAAGGCGCGCGAGCCGGCGCCGATGCCCGACAGCACCGTCGAGAACAGGATGCAGAAGGCGCCGAAACTGAACAGCCAGAACGACCACGGACCCAGGACCTGCGTATACATGCTGGACAGCACGGTGATCGTTTCCGTGCCCGATGGTCGGAGACCCAGCGGATGCAGCACTCCGGCGCCGAGGAAGAAGAAGGCAAGCGTCGCGCAGGTCAGGATGGCGAGCGTCACCCACACGTCCGTCTGGATCACCCGGATCCAGCCGCGGGCGCGTTCCACCCAGCCCGGCGCGTCCCGGTCGCCCCCGATGAACGTGGGGTATCCCTTTTCGACGCACCAGTAGGTGTAGCCCGCGATCTCGCTGGCGGCGACGCCGGTGGCGCCGTACATGGCGAGCGCCAGGACCGCGTGTTCCAACGGGAAGTCGAAGGTAAGGCCGGACAGGATGTCGTCGCCGGTGACGCGGAATTCCGTCGTCTGCATGAGGAACGCCGACAGGATGGTGGTGAAGGTGAAGCTCATGACCAGCACGAGCATGACCTTCTCCAGGCGGCCGTAGGCGCCGGTGCCGAGGACCAGCATGGCTATGCCGGCGGCGATGACGGTGGCCCACGCACCGTCCACCTCAGGCAATAGCAACCCCAATCCCTGCCCGGCGCCGCCGATGATCCCCGCCGCGGTGAAAATGCCGGGGACGTAACCGAAGATGATGAGCCACATGGGCCAAGCGACCGGCCCCACCTTTCCCGGCACCCGGTTCAGCGCCCGCAGGTAGGTGTCGCCGCTGGTCACGACGTATCGCGCGAGTTCCGCCTGGATAAGGGACTTTACCCAGCAGGAAAAGAGCACCCACCAGAGCAGGACGAAACCGGCGGCGGCGCCCAGACCCGCGGTGAGCAGGATCTCGCCGGAGCCCACGATGGAACCGGAAACGACAATGCCCGGACCCAGGCTCTGGAGGCGTCCCCGAAGCGTTGCGGGCGGCTCCAGCGTCTCGCCGGCGCGGATGGTGTAGGGATCGTCACTCAAGGCGGACGCTCATTCCCGGTTCGACCGGTCGAGCTTGTAGGTCACCACCGCCGTGGCCACCTCCTCGCCGTCCTCGCCGACAACCGACACGTCGCCAACGCAGATGGTCCCGCCGCGCCGGCGCACCGTCGCAGTCGCGGACAGGTCCGTCTCCTCAGCCACGCGCAGGAAGTTGATGGTGAAGCCGATGGTCGCGCCGCGCGCATTCGAGGGCAGATCCCGATATGACCAGAACGCCGCCGTGGCGGCGATGTCGACGAGTCCGCTGATCGCGCCGCCGTGAATGCGCCCAGTACCCAACTGTTCTCGATAGGGCAACCGTGCGACGACGCGGTCCTCTGCCGCTTCCACGAGTTCAACGCCTAGCATCCTGGCATAACTCTCCTGCGCGATGGGTCCCACCCGGGCCAAGGACATGAATCAGGGTCCGGCGATCCTGCGACCGCCTCCAGATCGAGGGATGAGTCTGAAATTATGTCATAGTGACCCGGAGGAGCAGGATGGCCGCACGAGAAGAACGCCGCAGTTTCTGGACCTGGGGATACGTGTCGGACGAACCGACCGAAACCCAGCGCAAGGAGGCTGCACAGCGGGTTTCCGCCCGACTCGGTCGGGAAGTGCGCGTACCGCCCATTCCGTCAATCGAAGACATCGCTCTCGGGAAGAGCCGAATCGATATCCCCTCGCGGCTGGCCGGTTTCGTCCGCGCCGACCGCACGGACAGGCTGACCCACACCTACGGCGGTCATCGCACGGAACTCCTCGCGGCCCTTCGGAGTGTGTTCAAAAACCCGCCCGACGCGGTCTCGCATCCGCGCACCGACGGCGAACTCGAGTCCGTGCTCGAGTGGTGCGACGCGAAACGCTACACGGTCGTCCCCTACGGCGGCGGCACGTCCGTCGTATGGGGCGTGAAAGTGCCGGACGGTACCGACGGCGCCATCACCATCGACCTCGATAACCTGAACGCGGTGTGTGAGATCGACGAGGTTTCCCGCGCGGGGAGATTCCAGGCCGGCATCCTCGGACCGGACCTCGAAGCGGCGCTTCGGCCCCGGGGCCTGACCTTGCGCCACTTCCCGCAGAGCTTCCCATGGTCGACCGTGGGAGGATGGGTCGCGACCCGTTCCGGCGGCCACTACGCCACCAACCACACCCATATCGACGATTTCGTCGAGTCCACGCGGATGCTGACGCCCGCAGGATGGATGGAGACGCGCCGACTGCCCGGTAGCGGGGCGGGGCCGAGCCCGGATCGGCTGGTGATTGGCTCCGAGGGCGCGTTGGGCATCATCACCGAGTGTTGGCTACGCCTTCAAAAGCGCCCCAAGTTCCGTGCGAACGCGGGGGTACGCTTCAACGACTGGCATACGGGCTGCGAAGCGGTGCGCGCCATCGTCCAGGCGAAACTCTGGCCAGCGAACCTGCGCATCCTCGATCCTGCCGAGGCGGGTGCCAATGCGGGACTCGATGGCGAGACCGCGCTTCTGATCATCGGCTTCGAGTCGGCGGACATTCCCCAGGGGGAAAACCTGAAACGCGCCGTGACCATCGCCCGGGACCATGGCGGCCTGATCGAAGACGACGAACTGGCGATCGACGACGGCGACCGCCAGGCCGGTCGCCGGGGCGGGGTGGTCGGCGCATGGCGCAACGCTTTCATCGGCGTGAATGCCGGACTGACGAACGGTCTTGGCCTGATGTCCGACACGTTCGAGACAGCGATCACGTGGGACCATTGGCAGGAGTTCGATGCAACAGTCCGCGCCCGCATGCGACGCGTGCTTGACGATGTACTGGGCAACGGCGCGTTCCTGTCCTGCCGTTTCACTCACGTCTATCCCGACGGACCGGCGCCTTACTACACGTTCAACGGCGCGGCACAACCCGGCGCGGAGAACGAGCAGTGGCAGACCATCAAGGACGAAGCCCTGGCGGCGGTGGTCGATGCGGGCGGCACGGTCACCCACCACCACGCCGTCGGGCGCATGCACCGCCCCGCCTGGGACCGGCAGCGGCCAGAACTCTTCGGCGAGGCGCTGAAAGCGGTCAAACGCCGCCTGGACCCCAACGGGATACTCAACCCCGGAGTCCTGGTCGATGCCAGCTAAGGTACCTGTCTCGCGAGCCAGTCTCGCATCGTCCGGGAGACCATTTCGCTTGCATCCTGCTGCACGAAGTGGCCCGCGCCCGGGATCGTGACCAGGGTCAGGTCTCTTTCCACCCACTCCCAGGTGCCGTTCAGCGCACCGGGAAGAAGCGCCTGGTCGTCGAGCCCGTGGAACATCAACACGGGACATTGCACCTTCGGAAAGGCGACAGTTTCGGCGGCTCTCGTAGTGGACGGAAAGTTCGCCTTGTAGTAGTTCAGCATCGCTTCGAAGTCCGACGCTTCGAACGCCTCGACATAGCGCGCCCGGGCTGACTCGTCTGTCACCCACCCGGCAAGCCCCTCAGCTGTCAACGCACGGTGGGCATCCGGCTCCTGAAACGCGTAGGCGTAGGCGCTGCTTTGTCGCTGGTCCGGATTCGTCGCCAACTCCCGCCTCAGGCCCGCCGGATGCGGCAGGTTCAGGATCACCAGCGCGGACACAAGTTCCGGGCGCGACATGGCGAGGCTCCAGGCAATGGCGCCACCCCAGTCGTGGCCGGCAACGACCGCGGACTCCTCGCCTTCCGCTGCGATCACCGCGGCGATGTCGGCGACCAGGAGAGGCATCGCGTAGTTCTCGACACCCTTCGGCTTGTCGCTGCCGTTGTATCCGCGCAGATCGACCGCCGCCAGCCGGTAGGTGCTCTCAAGCGCCGTGATCTGTTCGCACCACGAATACCAGAAGTCGGGAAAGCCGTGGACCATGACCACGAGAGGTCCCGAACCCGCCACGACGTAGTGGATCCTGACGCCTTCGTTCTCGGCGTGCCGATGTTCGACCCGATCCATCATGTCGGCATGGCCATGCGCGCAAGCCAACGCAAGTGCCAAAGCCGCGAAGTGCTTTCTGTGCTCATGCCTGTCCTCAGTCATTGCGCGGCGAATATACCTGCTTCCCCGGCGCTTCGTGTATTTTCACCGCGACATTGAATGCTCCCGGCTGACAGCGAATGACCCATGCCCGGCTCATCGTCGACCTCGACGCGCTCGCGGCGAACTATCGCAAGTTTCGCGACCGCGCCTCCGGCGGTTGCGCCGCTGTCGTCAAGGCGAATGCATATGGCCTCGGCGTTGAACCCATCGCGCGCCGGCTCGCAGCCGAGGGGTGCCGGCAGTTCTTCGTCGCGACGGACGCGGAGGGACGCGAGCTGCGGAGCATCCTGCCTGACGACCGGACCTTCGACATATTCGTGTTTTCCGGTGTCGTAGAGAGCGAGGGCCTGATACCGGTCGTGAATCACCCCGCCCAGATGCGAACCGGGCCGATCGCCCTGCACGTGGACACCGGCATGCACCGGCTGGGATTCGATGGCCTGGATGCCAACACGATTCCGGCGGACACCGACGTCAGGCTCCTGATGACGCACCTCGCCTGCGCGGACACGCCGGATCATCCGTTGAACGAAGCGCAGCTTGCGCGCTTCGAGGCGCTCGCCGCGCGATTCCCCGGCGTTCCCAAAAGCATCGCGAACTCCGCTGCGATTCTCACCGGCGTGGAGGGAATCGGGCGTCCCGGCATCGGCCTCTACGGTGGCAATCCGTTTGCCGCGCAGGAGAACCCGATGCGCTGCGTCGCGACCCTCGAAGGCGAGGTGCTGCAGGTGCGAAAGGTCATGGCTGGCGCGCCGGTCGGCTACGGCGCGTCCCACGTGACCGGACGCGACACGACGCTCGCAGTGGTCGGCATCGGCTATGCAGACGGGTTGCCGCGCGCCCTATCCAACCTCGGACAGGCCGCCTTCAGGAAGATCAGGGCGCCGATCATCGGGCGCGTATCCATGGACCTGACGCTGGTGGACGTGACCGACCTCCCGCCAGTCGCATCCGGCGACCGGATCGAGTTTTTCGGGAACAGCGTGGGCATCGACGAGGTCGCCGCCTGGGCAGACACGATCAGCTACGAAGTCCTGACCGGCGTCGGCAACAGGGTCGCGAGAATGTACGTGCCCTGACCGCGCTCCCCCGTATATGATCCGCCTTCACGTCTTGATCGGGGAAGGATCACATGGCCGAAGTCAACAGGAACGGTGTCGTCGCGGGCCAAGTCGCGGTAGTCACGGGCGCCAGCCGGGGCATCGGCGAGGCGATCGCCAAGCGCCTCGCCATGGAGGGGGCGAAAGTGATCGTCTCCGCGCGCACCGTCGAGGCGTCGGACCATTTCCTTCCCGGAACCATCAAGCAATGCGCCCAGGACATCGTTGACGCCGGCGGCGAAGCGGCCCCGGTGCGCTGCAACCTGGCGGACGCGGACGACCGCCGTCACCTCATCGACGAGGCCGAAAGACTGTTCGGTCCCGTGGACATCCTGGTAAACAACGCGGCGGTCACATGGTTCATACCCATCGTCGACTTCACGGAAAAGCGCTACCGCACCATGATGGACGTCCAGGTCTACGCCGCGCTCGAGCTCGCACAGATGATCCTCCCCGGCATGATCGAGCGCGGCAGGGGATGGATTCTGAACATCTCCTCACACGCTGCGCTGCATCCCGACGCAAAGGCCGGCGGCGGACACGGCGGCACCGTGTACGGGATGTGCAAAGCGGCCCTGGAGCGATTCACCACCGGCCTGGCGCAGGAACTCCATGGCAAGGGCATCGGCGTCAACGTCATCTCCCCCGGCCTCGTCGCCACACCCGGCGTCGTGCACCACAAGCTCATCAACGACACGAACCGGGATCGCGTGACCCCGGTGGAACACATGGCCGAGGCATGCCTGCGCCTCTGCCACGGCGACCCGGCCGAGATCACCGGTCGCATCGACTATGCCGACCAGGTCATGGAGGAATTCAAACTCGAACCCGCGGAATTGGTCTGAACCGAGATGGGAATCTTCTACGTTGGCGCCAAGGTCAGGAACTGGCAGAACCGGTTTCTTCCGCCTGATCGACAGGGCGACGAGGTAACCTGCGACATGCTCGTCGACTCCGGGGTCGCTGAGCTTGCACTGCCCGCGGAACTCATCGAGTCCCTCAAGCTGGAGGAACTTGGCGAGGTCAGGGTGTTCACTGCGGACGGCGGCCAGCATGAGTATCGCGTGCTCGGTATCGCGGAACTCGAAGTGCAGGGGCGGCTTTGCCAAGTTCGCGTGATCGAACTCCCGCGCGGCTCTGAACCGTTGCTCGGCGCGGTGCCGCTCGAGGAAATGGACTGGCGGATCGACCCCTCTCGGAAAAGGCTCGTGCCGAACCCTCGATCACCCGACCGTCCCCTGCTGCCACTTTGCTGACCGGGAATGCAATTCGTTAACAAATAAGGATTTTCCCCTTGAAGCCTGGTTCCCTGCACAACGAGTTTCCGCCCGGATCCGTCGAGGCGAAGGATCTCGAACACCTGCTGCATCCCAACACGAACCTCGGCGCCCACCAGGCGCAAGGCCCGGTCGTGCATGCCCGGGCCAAGGGCGTTTACCTGTGGGACAACCATGGCAAGCAATACCTGGAGGGCATGGCGGGCCTCTGGTGTACGGCGATCGGTTACGGCGAAGAGGAACTCGCCCGTGTCGCCGAGGAGCAGATCAGGAAACTCTCCTTCTCGCAGTTGTTCGCAGGCAAGACCCACGAGCCGAGCGTGCTCCTGGCAGAGAAGCTCAAATCGATGATGCCTTTCGATGCCGGACGGGTCTTTTACGGCCTGTCCGGTTCCGACGCGAACGACACGCAGATCAAGCTGATGTGGTACTACCACAACCTCATCGGGAAACCGGAAAGGAAGAAGATCATCTCGCACCTCGGCGGCTATCACGGGCTGACCGTCGCCAGCGGCAGCCTGACGGGCCTGCCCCCCTTTCATGCGCACTTCGACCTGCCGATACCCGGCATCCTGCACACAGGCCACCCGCATTACTATCGCCACGCGCGCGAAGGCGAATCGGAGGACGCCTTCACCACGCGCCTCGCGGAGTCGCTCGACGACCTCATCATGGCGGAAGGCCCCGAAACGGTCGCCGCCTTCATCGCCGAACCGATCCTCGGGGTCGCCGGGGTCATCGTTCCGCCGGACGGCTACTACGAAAAGATCCAGGCCGTGCTCCAAAAACACGGCGTGCTTCTCATTGACGATGAAGTGATTTGCGGATTTGGCCGCACCGGCAAGCCGTTCGGCGCCGAGACTATGGGTATGCGGCCTGACACCATGACCGTGGCCAAGGCGCTGTCGTCGGCGTACCTGCCCATCTCCGCCGTCATCATTCCGGAGTCCATGTACGAGCCCCTGGTCGAGGCCAGCAAAGACGTGGGCATCTTTGCGCACGGGTTTACCTACTCGGGACACCCCGTCTGCGCCGCGGTGGCACTACGCAACCTAGAACTGATGGAAGAGCGCGGCATCTTTGGCCACGCCGCAAGGGTGAGCGAGACGTTCCAGGCGCGGCTGGCCCAGGTCGCGGAACACCCGGTCGTCGGAGAGGCGCGCGGCAAGGGACTGATGGGCGCGGTCGAAATGGTCGCGGACAAGGAGACGAAACAGCCCTTCGACGCGGGCCTGGGCATCGGTCCCTACTGCATGCAGCGGGCCATGGATCACGGGCTCATCGTGCGGGGTCTCGGCGACTCGGTGGCCATCTGTCCGCCTCTCATCATCACCGACGAGCAGGTCCACGAACTTTTCGACAAGCTCGACAAGGCATTGGACGAAACACTCGAATACGCCGGCAAAGGCGGATAACGCGATAGATCCGAACCACCGCGCCACCACGTTCGGTTGACCAAGGGAGACAAGATGGAATTCGGCGTACAGGTAAATGTGTATCGCACCTCGTCAGCGCAGGTGCTCGCATCGGTGGAAGCAATGGAAGCGGGCGGCTGGGACAGCATCTGGTTCGCCGACCACTTCATCCCGCCGCGTTGCACCCACGAGGAGGAAGCGCTGACGGCCTTCGAGGGCCTGTCCGCGATCGCCTTCGTCGCCGGCATGACGAAGAAACTCAGGCTGGGGAACCTTGTCGTGGGCAACACCTACCGCAATCCGGCGCTGCTGGCCAAGATCGCCGGCACGATCGACACCCTGAGCGAAGGGCGGTTCACCCTCGCCGTCGGCGCGGGTTGGTACGAGCGCGAACACGAGGCTTACGGCTGGACGTTCCCTTCCATGAAGGAGCGCCAGGACCGTTTCGAGGAGGCCTGCGAACTCATCCGGCTGCTGATCCGCTCGAAGGACCCCGTCAGTTTCGACGGCACGTACTACCGGATCGACTCCGCGCGCCTGTCGCCCGCGTCCTACGGGGAACCCATCCCCATCATGGTCGGCGGGACGGGTCCGAAACGCACGCTGCGGACACTCGCGAAGTTCGGCGACGTCATGAATCTCGACGGCTGGGCGGGCGGCGGCATGGCGTTGGAGTACTACCGGTACAAGGCCGGAATCCTTGAGCAGCACTGCGAGGATGTCGGCCGGGACCCCGCCGAGATCCGCCGGACGCTGCTCATGCCCTGCCTCCTCAGCGAAGACAAGGCGCGGACCGACGACTTCATAAGCCGTTTCGGCCCCGGCACCGTCGCCGGAAGCGGACAGTACGTCATCGATCGGATCGGCGAGTTCGCGGACGCCGGCATTTCCGAGATCATGTTCGGGGCCCTGCCGTCCGGCAACGTCGGGCTGCTGCAGAGATTCGAGGAAGAGGTTCTCTCCGCTTTCAGGTAGGCGGTACGAGGCTGTCAGCCCCGGGAGGCCTCTCCCTTCGCCGCCAACGCCTTCTGCGCGACCGACGCAAAAAAACTCGCGCCATAGGGGATGGCCGCGTCATTGAAGTCGTACTCTGGATTGTGAACCGGAGGAGAGTCCCCGTTGCCGAGGAGCACGTAGCAACCGGGCACTTCGTTCAGCATGTAGGAAAAATCCTCGGAACCCGTGCCCGCGGGCAGGCGCCGACGCACGTTGCCGCTGCCCACCAGTTCGTCGCAGACCTCGGCAGCCAGCCGCGCCGCCACCGGATCGTTGACGACGGATTCGTACGTGGGGCGGAAGTCCACCTCGGCGGCGGCGCCATGCGCCCGCGCAATGCCATCCGCCAGTTCCCGCGTGCGTGCTTCGACGAGTTCCATGACATCCATCGAGAATGCCCGCGTCGTCCCCGCGAGCCGCGCGGTCGCGGGAATGACGTTGTAGGCGTCGCCGGCATGGATCTGCGTCACCGACATGACGGCGGTCTCCGTCGGCCGCACGTTGCGCGCCACGATGGACTGCAGGGCCAGGGCAAGTTCCGCCGCGATCACGACCGGGTCCACCGCCGTGTGAGGAAACGCGCCGTGGCCTCCGACGCCGGCCAGCTCGATGTCGAAGTACGCCCCCGCGGCGGTTACCGTGCCAGGCACGGCACCGAAGCGGCCTACCGGCATGCCCGGGGCGTTGTGCATCCCGAACACCCGGTCGCAGGGAAACTGCTGGAACAGGCCGTCCTCGACCATGGCGCGGGCACCGCCGATACCCTCCTCGGCGGGCTGGAAGATGAATACCACCTGGCCCCGGAAGTTCCGCGTCGCCGCCAGGTATTCGGCTGCGCCGAGCAGCATCACGGTATGGCCGTCGTGGCCGCAGGCGTGCATGCAGCCTTCGTGGTTCGAGCGGTGCGGGAACGTGTTCGTCTCCCTGATGGGCAGGGCATCCATATCCGCCCGCAAACCGACGGAACTGGTCTCGTTGCCCTCCCGCAACACGCCCACGACGCCGGTCTTGCCTATGCCACGATGCACCTCGACGCCAAACTCCCGCAGTTTCTCCGCCACGAAGTCGGAGGTGCGCCGCTCCTCGAAACCGAGTTCCGGATGCGCGTGGATGTCGCGGCGCCAACGCGCGAGCGTGTCGTGCCTCGCCACGATGTCTTCAATGAGCGGCATGTTTCTTCCTCTGACGGTAGTCGATCGGGGTTCGCCCGATCACATCGGCGCGCCATGGTAACCCCTTAAAGCGCGACGGGAACTGCCGGCGTACCGATCAAGTATGCTTTGGTACCTGGACCACCGAACACGACGCGGAACCCTTTAGGAAATGCGCTACGAAATCATCTCGGCCGATTGCCACATCGACCTGCCCTGGCTTCCGGAGGATCTCTTCACCAGCACCGCCCGGTCCGCGCTGCGCGATCGGATGCCCTATGTCGAAGAAAGGGATGACGGTCGCTTCTGGGTGAGCAGGAGCGGCGCGCAGTTCGGACTGCAGAACGGCATGGGCTCGGCGGGTCGCGTCTACGTGCCCGGTCAGATTCATCGATCGGACCGCATGGCGGAGCAGGGCCTCTACAGCGACGGCGCGAAAGGGATCCCGCGGCTCACCGATCCCGAGCTCCGCGTGCGGGACCAGGATCTCGACGGCATTCAGGGGGAAGTGATCTACGGCATTCTCGGCACGGCAAATCGCCTGAACGACGACGAAGCCGCAACCGAGGTCATGCGCATTTACAACGACTGGATGGCGGACTTCTGCGACGCGAAACCCGAGCGCTTCGCGGGAATCGCAAGTATTCCGAGCCACGATGTCGCGATCGCCTGCGACGAGGTGCGCCGGGTCGCCGAGCGCGGCGCACTGCGCGGTATCGAGGTGGCCGCCACTTACGACATGACGCCGCTTTTCCACCCCTCCTGGGAACCGCTATGGGCGCTGACGGAGGAAGCCGGTCTTCCGCTGCACTACCACACCATCGGCGGCGGACGCCGCTATGACCTCGACGCGCTCGCCCCGCTGCAACGGCGACAGGCGTTCGCCGTGACCATCACGAGTTTCCAGTTGGCCATGTCGAAGATCGTCATGGAGGTCATCTACGGGGGCGTGCTCGAGGCGCATCCGGGGCTGAAGGTGGTGGTGGGCGAAAGCGGCATCGGATGGATTCCCTACATCCTGGAACACATGGATCTCGAGTGGGAGGACCAGTTCAAGGACCTCACGCTCACCATGAAGCCTTCCGAGTACTGGCGCCGGCAATGCCACGCCACCTACCAGTCCGACCCCATCGGCATTCGCCTGCTCGACATCCTGGGCGAAGACAACGTGATGTGGGGCAGCGACTTCCCGCACCCCGACGGCGTGTGGCCGGACTCCCGGGAGTTCATCGCGCGCGAGCTCGGCGGCGTGTCCGACCCGTTGCGGCGCAAGATCACCTGCGAGAACGCCGGCCGGCTGTACGGTTTCTTCGAGTAGTCCTCTCAGCGTCAACCAGGTCGGGAACCCGGTTGGGAACCCGGAACGTGCATGCAGCGTGCATGCAGCCGCCTGATGCATCTTCCGGCGCGCGCTGCTAATGTTCGTCCTCCCGCGCCCGTAGCTCAGCTGGATAGAGCGTTGGCCTCCGAAGCCAAAGGCCACAGGTTCGAATCCTGTCGGGCGCGCCACCGCTCACGGCGGGCCTGAACCGGGTGTCGGAGTTGTCGGCCGAGCGACGTTTGCCGGCCCCCACGTCACATGCTACGGTCATCCGATGGCAGCACCACATCACCTCGCCGACACCAGCCCGCTCGGTGCGGATTCGTACCCGACCGAAATCGACTATCTCAGGCTGACCGACCGCTGCAACCGCCTCTTGGAGTTTGCGGACGGACGCATTGAGGAACTACGCGAGCCCACCGACTCGCACCAATCCATCCTCATGCTGCTGTTCCGCCTGTTCGACCAACACGTCGGCGAGCGCGGCGTCGCACTTGTCGCGCCGTTGCGGATCCGAATCAGGGAGGGCCGATACCGCGAGCCCGACCTGCTGCTGCTTCGGGATGCGAACGATTCGCGGCGTCAGGATCGCTATTGGCTTGGTGCCGACCTTGTGGTCGAAGTCGTCAGCCGGGACGATCCGGAGCGCGACTACGTTCAGAAACGCCACGACTATGCGGACCTCCGAATACCCGAATACTGGATCGTCGATCCCCAGGCTGAGACCATCACAGTCCTCACGCTCGATGGCGACAGATACGTCGACCACGGCGTTTTCAGGCCGGGCGATGTCGCCTCATCCACCACGCTACGTGGTTTTCGCGCCCCGGTCTCCGACACACTCAGCCCGGCTCGGGGAGCGGCCGATGATCACATCGACTTCGTCGGCCGGACGCGAGGATAATGCCCACATAGTTTCAGGAGGCCTGATATGAGACTTGGACCTCGACTCGCCAAATGCGCTGGCGTCCTGGCCTGCGGAATCCTCGCCGCAAGCTGCCTGGCCGCGGACGTCGGCGATACGGCCCCCGACTTTCGCCTGCCGGGTTCAGACGGCCAACACCACACGCTTGCCGACTACCGGGGCAAATTCGTCGTCATCGCCTTTTTTCCGAAAGCCTTCACCGGCGGCTGAACCGCGCAGTGCAAGGCGCTGCGTGACAGCGCCGCAGAGATCGAAGCGTTCGATGTCGCGTACTTCATGGCGAGCGTCGACGAGGCGGAAACCAACACGGCCTTCGCCGAGGAGCATGGGGCGAGTTTTCCTATCCTGTCGGACGCGGATCGCACTGTCTCCACCGCCTACGGCGTGCTGTCCGAACGCGGGTTCGCGAATCGATGGACCTTTTTCATCGATCCGGATGGGGTCATAGCCCGGGTCGACCGCGAAGTCGATGCCCGCACCGCCGGCGCCGACCTGGTGGAACACCTCGAGGCGCTGGGCGTGCCTCGGGCAGAAGACTGACCCGGAACCTCGGACCGGCCTGACGACGACGGGTTACTAAAAAACTAAACCCGGCTTAAGGGTCCGTCTTGTCGCGGTACTCGCACAGATTCTCTATCACGCAGGCACCGCACCGCGGCTTGCGCGCGATGCATACGTAGCGTCCATGCAGGATCAGCCAGTGGTGCGCGTCGCGCTTGAATTCGTTCGGCGTGAATCGGAGCAGCTTGTCCTCCACTTGCCTCGGTGTCTTGCCCGGCGCGAGCTTCGTTCGGTTGGCCACGCGAAAGATATGCGTGTCCACGGCGATGGTGGGTTCCCCGAACGCCGTGTTGAGAACGACATTGGCGGTCTTGCGGCCAACGCCCGGTAACGCCTCAAGAGCCGCACGCTCCCGTGGAACCTCACCGCCGTGGAGTGAGATGAGCGTTTCGCAGGTTTTCAGGATGTTGGCCGCCTTGGTGTTGAACAGGCCGATGGACTTGATGTGCTCCCTGAGCCTCGCCAAGCCGAGGTCCAGCATCGCCTGCGGTGTACCCGCTTCGGCGAAGAGCTTTTTCGTGGCGCGATTGACGCTGACATCCGTCGCCTGCGCCGACAGGATCACGGAGACCAGGAGTTGGAATGGCGACCGGTATTCCAGTTCCGTGGTCGGGGACGGGTTCTCGGCTTGCAGGCGGAGGTAGATTTCACGCCTCTTGTCGTTATTCATGCACCGTTGATGTCTCGCCCAAGCGGACAGACGCCAGAATGGCTGGCCAGGTCGATGGACTTATCCCGCTTCGGGATCGAGAAAATCCCCGACATCGGAAACGGGTCCGGACACATGGGTCCCCGTGTCGTTGTCCGCGTCGATGAACGGGCCCGTATCGATCACGCCGCCATCGATCCACGGGCCGTCATCGGAGTCCGGTAACACGGGGTCCGCAACAATCGTATCAACGGGCGCACCCGGTGTGGGCGAGACCACTGGCGACAGCCGGTCGGGCACGGGTTCAATGTGGTCCTCTCGAAGGTGGACATCACCACCCGACAGGGGGACCACGTCGACAGCCCCACTATTCGGCTCGTCCCACAATACGAACACGCCCGCTCCCAGGGCGAGAATCAATACGGCGGTGACCGCGGCCGCTCTTACCGCCTTTGGCGGGGTCGCCGCATCAGTCATCCGCCATCACGTCTATGCGTGAGACGAAGCAGTGGCCGTTGTGTTTCTTGGCGTCGTCCACCCAGACGCGCACTTTCCGCCCCGTGACGAACGCCAATTGCGCAGAGTCGTACATGCGCAGCGCATTGGATTTGCTGGTGTGAGTACCTGCGCAACTGAACGTCACCCACTTGCTCATCGGGCAATCGAGCCCCTCTTCCGAGGGCGACACGCTGAGCGCGACCATGCAGCCGCCGAACCGATCGTCGGCCACCGTCAGCGTCCGCCGGACTTCCGCCACAACTTCCGCTGTCGCTGCCTGTACGGGCACGGTCAGCAATACCGACGCAGCCAGTGCGGCTGCCGTGAACCTGATTGATCTTCCAATGCTCACCAGACATCCTCCGTCGGTTCGACGATCCGGGTTGGATCGTCTATTGACAAGCCTGTTCGAGAATACACCCCGCAACCGATTCGGTCCACGCCAAATCTGCCAAATCTGCGACCCGACTGCGACAAGGTACCCGCGGGAGCCTCCCCAACGGCGATTGGCTGAACAATGTTCGGTCGCGATATGATTCCCGGGTCCGGCCCGAACCGGGTTCAATCGGAGCACATTTCAATGGTGCGGGACTGTTCCCGAGCAACTTTTGTGGAAGTACGCCTCGAGCGACGGGGGACATGCTGGCACTTCCCCGGCTGATGGCTCCCGGTCCCCCTGAACGGCAACGCCATGTCTGCATGACCGCGTGAGCCTTGAGGCAATCAAGTGATCCTGATAGAAAATCATTACTGGCGCTACGCCTTTTACCGGGCGTATTTCAACCTCATCGGCGAAGCATCCCGGTACTACCTGGGTTGGCTGTGGTGGTTCCTGGAGCCCGTCGCGATGACGGGCGTCTTCTACGTGGTCTTCACTTACATCCGGCCGTCAGGCATGGAGAACTTCTCCCTGTTCATCCTGACCGGCGTCACCATGTGGCTGTGGTTTTCGAATGGTGTGGCAAATTCGACGGCCAGCCTGTTCGTTGGCAGGAGCATCATTTCGAACATGCGCCTGCCCAAGCTGATGTTTCCGCTCGTCAGCGTCGCATCCGCCACGCTGAAGCAGGGGTTTGTTTTCCTGATCGTCCTCACCGTCATGGGCTTTGCGATTGGCCCGTCGCCGGCCTGGTTCTATCTACCAGTCCTCGCGCTCGCCCAGTTCTGCCTCATCCTGGCGGTCGCATCGATCGTGTCAATCGTCTGCTGTTACGTGCGGGATCTTCGCTTTGTTGTCAGCTCGGGACTTACCTTGCTGATGTTCTGCTCCGGGCTTTTCTTTCCCATCGATAGCATGCCGGTCGAGTGGCAACCCTATTTCAGGCTCAATCCGATGGCGGTGATGCTGGAGCAGTACCGCCTCGTGCTGCTGTACCAGACCGCGGCGGACCTTGCCTGGTGCCTCAAGGTCATCGCGGGTAGCGCGCTGGCGCTTTACCTGATCAAGCGGGCCTTCGAATGGATGGACCTGACGCTCACCCGACGCGTGATGGACTCATGAGACGAACGCGAGCGACAGGAGCCTTCAGCCGGGGAATACTGCCCCACAGCCGGCGCCTTCGGCTTCGCCTGTGGCCCGGCCCCGCTCGTCGACCAATGGAACAATCAAAGGCGACGCAGGAACACCCGGCCGACGAATGGATCCTCTTCAAAGTACTTCGCCATACCACGTCCTTCGACCTGGTAGAAGCACTCAAAGGGTCTGCCGGTCGTCGCCTTCTCGACAAACCTGTCGATGTTGATGAAGCGCCGATAGTGTGACCCGAAGCGCTTGTAGCCCTTGGCGTCATTTTCGGTCCGGAACTCGAAGAAGCACCTGGCGCCGGAACGCAGGGACTGCGAAAGCGCCCCCAATACGAGGTCTTCTTCCTCTTCGGATACTGCGTGGAAGAAGAAGCGTGCGTAGATCGCGACCTGATTCCGTCTCTCATCTCCTGCCTGGATGGCGGCTTCTTCCATTCGATTCAGGAAGTCGACAAGCGTGTGCGGCGCGCCGACATCCACCTGGTTGAATTCGATGTCGTCGACGTTCTTCTCCAGCACGCGCGCCTGGTTGTCGCCGATCGCCTTGCCGGAAACGTCCAGTCCGACGACGCGGTGTCCCAGTTCCGCGAAGAAGAACGAGTCGCGTCCATTGCCACAGCCGAGATCCACGACATGCCCCGGCTCGGTCAACTCGATCGCCACCGCTGCGGCAAAGGGGGAGGGGAGCGTCGTGTGGGCATACGCGTAGAAGCGCGCCCAATAGTCCTTGATCTCGTTATGCGTCGACTCGTCGCCGACAGGAATGGCATTGAGTTCATTCATCTTGGCGCGGACCTCCGGGGTCACCCGCCATTGGAAGCTGGGATCAGGAACGCGCCACCCGGGACCGTAAATCAGTTCCAGCAATGCCTCCGAGTCGTTTGGAACCCAAACCTGACGGCCCTTGAACTCACGTTCCACCAACGGATGGATCCGGTTTCGCGAGAAGGTTCCGCCGGCGTTATACATATACAGACTGTCGCCCTCCATCCATGCCATGAAGACATCAAGCGAGGTCCCCTGAAGTCCCCAGTGGAACTGCGCGCTGCTATCGAACTGAACTTGCTCACCGATGTCGGTCAACGTCTTGATGACCCGGCGCAACTCCTTGGCCGCCGCGCCGAGGCCCTGTCCGTCCGCCAGGAAACAGACATCGACGTCATCGTCATGTGGAATGAAGTCGTTGTTGCGTATGCAACCCAGCAACGTGCCATAACAGATAAACAGTTTCTTCGAGAACTGAGCCTCGAAGATCCTGTTGCTTTCTTCCAGCGCTCGAAAAACCCTCTCATCGACGTTTCTGTTCTTGAGGGGGCGGATTATCTGTCCGTACTTGGGATTGATTATGTAATCGCCCCGCAGCATTTCGGCGAGCTTCCCGATGCCCTGGCCGTGCGGATTGTCGATGCGGGAGTCACGGCCTTTCAGCATGGGTAGCGTTTCACCACTTGAGACCACGACTTCGACCTGGGCTCGATGCGGTAGCAGCCCGAAGAGTTCCGGAGAGATGGGAAACCGGAACCCGGCTAACCGTCGGTCCAGCGCCTTCTCGATATCGTTTCTCGGTATGTCGGCCCGAACCCTGCCCAACGAGAGCCCTTCAACCCTCACATCGACTTCGACCGGGCCTTCAACTTCGTCGTCCACGCACCAGCCGGCAATGAACCAGCGCGAAATCCTCTCGATGTATCCCCTGGTCGCCATGCTAAAGCTGGCCTCCCTTCGAGTCAGTGAATGTGACCCTTGGCGCGCAAGTATTCATCAAGCGCTGCCTGCCATGCGGGCAAGGGACCAAAGGCTCCGGAAATCTTCGTGTTGTCCAGCGCGCTGTAACGGGGACGTGCCGCACGTGTCGGAAACTCTTCGCTGGTACAGGGCGACACCGTGGAGTCGATTCGAGCTCGCGCGACGATCTCGCGGGCGAAATCGAACCAGCTCGCGGCGCCGTCATTGACCACATGGTAAAGGCCAGGCGCGCAGTCCTCCACCAGGATGCGGATGATGACCCGCGCAACGTCGGCGGTAGAGGTCGGTGACATGGTCTGGTCGCACACCACCCGAAGCTCACCTTTCTCGGTGCCCGCGCGAATCATTGTCTCGACGAAATTCCCGCCCTTCCCACTGGCGCCGGCAACGCCGAACAGCGAAGCGACCCGGAGGATGACGAGGTCGTCGAGAACGAGGTTCGCCAGTGTTTCGCCCAAGACCTTGGACGCACCGTAGACGTTGACCGGCGCGACCGGATCATCCTCCATCAGGGGATCGGTGCGTCCCGCATCGCCGCCGAACACGTAATCGGTACTGATATGAATGAGCCGCGCCCTCCGACTGGCGCACACTTCGGCCAGCGTCTTCACTGCGTGGGCATTGACGGCGACGGCCAGGGTCGCATTGTCCTCGACCTCATCCGTCCTGTGATACCCCGTACAGTTGATCAGTGCGTCAAAGTCAATGCCTTCCAACCGCCGCTCGATCGCATCCGGCGACGCGACATCCAAACGGTCGCGCCCCAACGCCAGCAGTTCGAATGGCGCGCCGGTCTTCTCGTGCCAACGCTGAATATCGGACCCCAGTTGGCCATTCGGCCCCAACAGCACGACTCTCATGTCAGTGAGACCAAGCCACGCATTTCGTCCGGTACCTGGTCAACCTGGTACCTGAAATGTCGAGGGACCCGTTCCGCATACACTTCCTTTCTTCTCTTCGTCCTGTCCGTTCGGCTAACGCCACTCGAAACGATAGTTCATGTCCCGAACCACGTTACCGATCACGCGTTCGATCGCATGCGCCCACTGGGCATCGAGGTGGAATCCCAGCGGCGTGTCGTCTCCCTTCTCAAAAGGCAGATCCCTGCAGCCCTCGAAAATCCTCTGCAATACCTCCCTTCGCAGGTACATCATCGTACCGGACAGGAACTCCACCTCTCTCGAATCGGGCTTGACGCCCAGGAGGTCCAGAAGTTCCGCAAACTTCTCGGCGTTTTCACGCAGCTTCGTATCGCGGCACCTGCGGGAACCTATCAGTCCGACCGTTTCGTCGGTCAGCATCAACCTGAGGTTTTCGACCGCTAGTTCACGGGAACCCATGAGAGCACTCAACAGCCGACGGCGCCAGAGCAGGGCGTCTCCCTCGGCCAGATGCGGACTTTTCTTGGTATGGATCAGGCAGAAAAGTCGGTACTTCTCGAGAGCAATGTCCTGCAACAACCGGAAGTGGCCGCCGATGTCGCGGCCAATATTCTCGCTTACACGGATCTTTGCGATAGGGAAGGCATCGCTGATACGTCGCTTGAGTTCCGCCGTGAAGGTTGTTTCGACGAGGTTGACGTAAAGGTCGTATGTACCCTGAGGCAGGTTCGCAACGTATCCGGCCAGTTCCTCCCAGAGATCCGGATAGTAGACATGCACAAGGACACATAGCGGCCGCGTTCCCGGCGTCAACTCGGGGGGCAGGTCGACCGTCTCCAGACTGTGCAATTCAGGCGCCTTGTCGCCGCGCCATGTGTGCAGCCTGGGTTCCCACCGTCCGTGGGACATGTAATGCCGCAACGCTTGAAGCGGTGATTCGATCGCAAAGCCCTTGAGATCCGGGTATAGATCAACGTAATCCTCAACCTTGAAGTCCAGCGGAATCTCACGTGGGTCATCGCAGTTCTGAAGCACGAATTCTCCCTTGGAGCCGGCTCGCGACTCGTCACGGCCGTGGTTGCGATAGTGATCCAGGAGCGCCTGATCGGTGGACGGGGGCAGGTCTGGATTCAGGTCACGATAGAGTTTGGCATCGAACGTAAACACGTCATCTTCGCGCAGGTCGATCCGATGCAGCGCTTCGATCACGGGATCGATCTGCTCCGGGTCAACCGCGAACGGGAGCCGCCCTTCGACCGCGCCGTGTGCCAGGTAATGCCGTAACGGATCCTCCCCGCTATTCCTCACATCCTCGTTGGCGGCCAGGTAGTACTCCGTATCGAACAAGATTGGCGTATCGCCCTGGTCATTGGCCGCGTCAGAATTCAGATCCGCTAACTGCAGCCGCCCCGAGGCAACGTATCGCCGCCGGTTGGACCGCCTCGTCCGACGCAGGTTGCGGTCGACGAAGCGCCCCGGCAGCAAGCGGAGCAACGGGCTCTTCATCCGCCGTCTGAGTGCGCCAAGCGGCATCAACCTCCAGACGAGGCTGAGCGCCCGAAAGATGCCCGTTGACAGGAACCGATGGGTGCCCCGTAGCGACCTCGATAGCATCGTATTCAGATTCCGCAAGGGTCGGGTGATGCGCCACGAAGTCGACTCGTAGATCGCCTGGATCTGGATGTCCCGCTCGACGACCGTCCGATCAAGGGACTCGATCCGCATTTCCTGTTCGGTGATCCGGGCATCCTGTTCGGTGATCCGGCTATCCTGTTCGGTGATCCGGCTATCCTGTTCGGTGATCCGCGTGTCCTGTTCGGCGACTTGACGGTCGCGCTCGCTCAATAGCCGGCCAACCGAGTCGAGTCGACGATCCCGATCGGCGACCTGCCGGTCGCGTTCGCTCAATAACCGGCCAACCGAGTCGAGTCGGCGATCCCGATTGGCGACCTGCCGGTCGCGCTCGCTCAACGAATGGCTCACGGAGGCAAGTTGCAGGTCCCTATCGGCAATGCGCTGGTCCCGGTCCCGAACCGCCTCATCGAGGTCTGTGACCTGGCGATCCCGGCTCACAACGGCCTGTTCCAGCGACTGCGCGGTCCGATCAAGCGCCTCGATCTGCGCTTCGTATTCACGATTCTGTTGCATCGCCTGTTTGCCGATCGCAATCGCACGGCTGAAGTTCGGCCCCGAATCGTTTAACCCTGACCTGATGGAGTCGAGAGTCTGGGCATCGGCTCTCTTCACCGCGCCGCCAGACCAACGGCTGAGGATCTCGAAAACCGTCTTGACCCATAGCGAAACCAACGGGTCGTGATGCACGTGGGCATCGTCAAGTACGTGGTGCCGGATCGAGGACGAAATCAGGGACGCAAACTCCGGCTCGGCGACGGCAGACACCCCCGGCCACCTGACGTCCAGTTCGGAACCCAGCCTGGTCGCCAGGCTCTTCCAGCGGTCGAGTACGTCCTGGTAGCGAACGAAGGACCGCTGCAGTTCGCGCGAATCCGCCTCGGCGTCGAGGACGTTTCGCAGCCAGATGAGCATGCCGACCGAAGGATCGATCGCATCGCGTTCCCGCAGCGACGCGCCTACCTCAAGGGGGTTCCGGACCGGCAGCACCACGACCGGTGCCGCACCGATACGGTCAAGCGCCTCTTCCCAGAACGGCAACAGCCGGCAGATTCGAGGATCCTTGAGGACGAACAGCCGGCTGTCCCCGAACTCGCTCGCGAGCACCGCCTGCGCCCGGTCGAGAAAACCCTCCGCAACCGCCGATCCGTGCCATCCGTGATCGAACGCCTCCCAGTCGTCCCAGGAAGAGCCTGCGGACTCGAGAACCGCTTCGTTGAGATCCGCAACCTCCGTGGACTCCCAGTACCCCATGGCATTGTGTGCGTCCGCTTCCATCAGGGTCTTGGGAAGGTCGCACCCCAGGCTCGCGAGCAACCTGGTAAGCGCAGAGGTACCACTGCGGTGCATCCCCGCGACCAATACACCTAACCTTCGGGCGTTTCCTGCAGGCACGGACACGATGAATGAATCAGAAGAGGTCACCCGTTCGGCGCTACCGGCCTGCGCTGCAGAACGGCACGCGAGCGCCGATCAAAGCGCAGGACGCGGGACGGGCGGGATGGGTGATGCAGAGGGCTTGGGCGGGGGTGAAAGACGGCACGCCCGAAGGGCTGACGGATTTCATGGCTCTAGACCCTCACGGCCGTGCCGCAGGCGGTCACCATGAGCATGCTGCCGCCTTTCCCGACGACCTCATAGTCGAGATCGATGCCCACGACGGCGTTCGCGCCCTGCAAGCGGGCGCTCTCCGACATCTCGTTCAGGGCGATTTCGCGCGCCCGGTTCAGCTCTTTCTCATAGGCGCCGGAACGTCCACCCACGATGTCTCGGATTCCCGCGAAGAAGTCCCTGAAGATGTTCGCGCCGACAATCGCCTCGCCCGTCACGATGCCCGTGTATTCACGAACGGTCTTCCCCTGGATCACTGAGGTTGTAGTCAGAATCATCTGTTGCGCACCCTAAGAACCTTGCCTACTCGTGCGCTAAGGATGAACTTGATCCGTTCGGCGATGCAACCTCCGTCCGGCGAGGTCGCCACCGGCGCGGACCCCCGCGAGCAGCAACCCCGCGATGATGAAGGCACCTGGCGCGAGCGCCGCGAGCGGAACCGCGAGGGCGGCGAATTCCCGGGCCGTGCCCAGCGCGACCAGCGCGACCGCAAAACCGCACGCCGTGCCGAGCGCATCCATCAGCGCCCGTCCGACAGGCTGCTTCGACGCGAACTGTTCAAGTCGTCCGAGGATCATGCAGTTGGTCACGATAATCTGAACGAAAAGCGCCACGCGTTCGTAGAGATCAAAGGCGTAGGCCTGCATCAGCATCGTGACCGCCGATGTGAACGTGGCGATGACAAGGACGAAAAAGGGCAGGCGGACCTCGGCTGGAACGAAGGCGCGAATCAGCGACACCACCCCCGCCGAACCGAGCAGCACGAAGGCGCTCGCGGCAGCAAGGCCCAGGGCGTTCTCGATGGTGGTGGTCACGGCCAGCAGCGGGCACAACCCGAGAAGCCGGACCCAGGCCGGATTCTGACGCCAGGCGGCATCGGCAAAGATGGCCTTCATTCGGCGCACCAGGTTTCGGCATCCCAACGCGCGAGGGCCTCATCCCGCGCCCGCAGCACCGCGTTGGAGGTGATCGTGGCGCCCGTCACCGCATCGACACGACTGTCCGCGTCGATGCGCCCGATCCAGTCCGATGGATCGAGGATGTCGGCAAAACCGGGCGTTTCCCCGTGGCGCGTCACGCGCATGCCCCAAAGCCGTCCGCCCCTGAACGCGGCGACCACGTCCATCGATCCCCCGTAGCCTTGCGCGACAACCGCCAGCGCCACCAGGTCACGATCGCATGCTGCGACGTCTTCGTGGCCGCGCATCTCGATATCGAACCCCGTGAGTTCCTTGAGCGTGGCCTGTCGCCGCTGTCGCTCGTTGGCTTCAATGCGGGGTTCGGTAACCGAGTCGATGCCCGCCAGCAATGCGCCGGCGGCAGCCATCAACAGGCCGAGAAAGAGCGCGGTGCGGATCAGTTTCGCCATCGCGTCCATCTCATGTTCGCAGCATGGCCTTGTCCAGAGCCGGCGCGGCCAGGTTGGCGAGCAGCACCGCGAAAGCGATGCCGTCCGGGTATGCGCCAAAACTGCGAATGCAATAGATGAGCACGCCGATCGAGATCCCGAAGATCCACTGTGCGCCCACCGAAGATGGCGACGTTACCGGATCCGTGGCGATGAAGAACGCCGCCAGCATCGTGCCGCCGGAAAACCAGTGGAACATCGGGGAACCCAGGCTCGCGGAACTTCCGTTGTCATAGCCAAGGGCGGCACATGCACCCAGCGCGGCGAGCACCGCGACCGGCATTCGCCAGTTCGCGATACGGACAGCGCAGAGATACAGTCCTCCCGCGAGCGCGGCGGCATTGACCACCTCGAAGCCATGCGCACCCACAAGGCCGAAGGCAGGTGGACGCCAGACTTCCGCCACCGTGGCCCCCTCCCTGAAACGGAAGGCGTCCAGCGCCGTCGCTCCCGTGAGCACGTCCCAGTCGGCGAAGTGCGCCGGGAAGGCGACCAGCGCGGCGGCGTACCCGACCATCGCGGGGTTGAAGACGTTCTTTCCGATGCCGCCGTAGAGTTGCTTTGCAAGGATCACCGCCATGGCCGCCGCAAACACGAGGATGCCCGGATGCAACGCCGGCGGAACGGCGATGGCGATCAGCGCGCAGGTCACCGGCGTGCTGGCATCCTTGACGGCATCGAACGTTCGGAAACGCGCCCAGACCCAGCCCGCCTCCAGGGCGACACCGGCGCCGAGGGCCACCGCCAGGTTGACAAGCACGCCGGGGCCGAACCAGCAGGTCGCTGCCGCGAACGCCGGGACGAGCGCGGCCCCGGTACGCAGCATGATGCCCCGGGTACCTATCGCCGCCAAATCCACGGATATCTGCCATTGACGGAACACTGAGGAGGATTGTGCGCTACAATCGAGCGCCTTCGATGATGTGGTCGCAGCATGGCCCCACAACGATGAACATGGAGCTTTTGACCATCTTGTTGTCCGTCATCGGGGTGGGGGTCGCGCTCAGCGTTCAGGTGCGTTCCGGCAATCGCAGGCTCGAAACACGGATCGACACCGAGATGGATCGGCTGGACAACCGCATGGATCGGCTGGACAACCGCATGGATCGGCTGGACAACCGCATGGACAGCATCGATTTGCGAATGAAGGGCATCGAAACCGAGGTAAACAGCCTGGGCAAGGAAGTCGCTCACCTGTCCGGCCTCGTCGAGGGCCTTCGCGAGGCCATTGCACACAACCGCGCCGCCTGACGACAAGGGGCTCAGCCCGGTCGCGTCCATTCGCGGCGGGAAGCCATGCGGGCTTCACGTTCCCTGCGCTCATCCGCGCGCTGCCGTTCCAGGCGCGCTGAGCGAGCGGTGAACCGGTCCCGCGCGACCGCGGCGTCGCGACCGCGGCGTTCCCGCTCACGACGTTCCGACTTGCCGTACCGGAATGTCGCGAGTAGCGGCAATCGGCTTGGGCATGCCATGTCGCACGCGCCGCATTCGACACAGTGGTCAAGTCTCAACGCGTCCATCCCGGTCCAATGCCCTGCGTTGATGTGACGAAACAGTTCCTGCGGTAGCAATCCTTCCGGACAGGAGTCCGCGCACCAACCGCAGCGGATGCACGGACTCGACTCCACGGGAGTCTTCACGGTGACCGCGCGCGTGGTCTTCGCAATCGACTCGCCTTGCCTCGCCAGCCAGCCCGTGACAGGCCCGCCGACCGTGACCTCGCCCGCCGGCAACGCCAGTTCCCGGACGGGGTGGCCGATGCGCAGCCAGCAGTTCTCGTCCTGCACGGTAACCACGCGTTCAACCAGGCGCTCCCCGCAGTGCCACGCGCGGTGAACTGCGAACACCGTGGCCGCGTTGAACACGACGATGCCGAGGTCAGTGGGATTACCGTCCTGCAATTCCATGCCCAGCAATCGCCGCACGAGCGTACGCTCCGAACCCGAGGGATAGGGGCCCGTCACTCGCGCCACCTCGGTGTCTGGAATATCTACATCCCTGCCCTCGCCGAGAGCGAGGATCGTCCGCGAAGCTCCCAGGTAGTCCGCCAGGGCACGCAGACCTGCCAGGATCTCGTCCTCATGGTCGCGCAGCAGGGAACGGTCCGCCGACACATCCGGCTCGCATTCAACGGCATTGACGACGAGGGTCGTGACCGCGGCACGCTTCGCTTGCCGGAGCTTCAGCCAGGTCGGATAGCCGGCCCCGCCCAAGCCGACAATACCCGCATCGCAGACCCGTCTTGCCAGGTCTTCTGCCGCCAGTGGCGGCAATGCGTCTTCAAGCCCGTCGGGATGCAGCAGCACCTCGGCCTGCGTCACTTCGACTACGCCCGACGCGGCCGCATGCAGGAGCCCCGCCGTCCGTGCGTTTCCGGCAGCAAGCACCTCCCCGGCAAGGACGCGGGTCCCCGAAGCCACCCGCGGCTCATACCGTCCGATGCGGGTGAGCAACGGGTATCGCAAGACAGAAGGCAGGGGTAAACGCTTCACGGCCGCTCCCACTTCAAGATCGCCGCCGCCGTAGGTTCAAGGGAAATGCAGTCCACCGGACACGGAGGAATGCAGAGTTCGCATCCCGTGCAGCGCTCCTCGATGACCGTGTGCACGTACTTGTTGGCACCGGCGATAGCGTCCACCGGACAGGCATGGAGACAGAGCGCGCAGCCGATGCACGCCGCCTCGTCGATTACTGCAACGCTGTCGGCAGGCGCGCCGACTACGGGTTGCTCCGCCTCCCGGCCGAGCAGCTTTGCCACTGCCTCGGCGGTCGCCTGCCCGCCGGGAGGGCACAGATCGAGCGGCGCGCCGGCTGCCATGGCTTCGGCGTAGGGCCGGCAGCCGGGATAGCCGCACTGTGCGCACTGCGTTTGCGGCAACAGGGCATCGATGGCCGCGGCAAGGCCGTCGTCGTCCCTGGCGAGATGCCTGCGCGCGAGTCCGAGCGCCACACCGACGACCAGGCCAAGCACGCCGAGAACCAGGGCTGCAGCGATCATTGGCCGAGACCCTTGAGGCCCTGGAAGGCAAGCGATATGATCCCTACGGTTATCAAGGCAACCGGTATGCCCGCCACCGCGGGCGCGATCACGTCCGTTTCCAGGCGCTCACGCAGGGCCGCAAAGCAGACGATCACGATAGAAAACCCGGCGGCGGCACCGAGAGCCACGGCGATGGTCTGCAGCAGCCCCGTGCCGGCATCGGTAACGATCAGGGCCACGCCGAGCACCGCGCAGTTGGAGGTGATCAACGGCAGGTAGATTCCGAGCACCTGGTGCAGGACCGGGCTCACAAGCCTGACAAAGGCCTCGGTGAACTGAACCACCCCGGCGATGGCGACGATGAAAGCGACGATCCTGAGGTAGCCGAGGTCGAGCGGCGCCAGGACATGGTGGTGCATCGCGAACGCGGCGAGGCTGGACACGGTCAGAACGAAGGCCGTCGCGAGTCCCATGGGCAGGGCCGTGTCGAACCGGTTGGAAACCCCCATGAAGGGACACAGTCCGAGGAACTGGACCAGCACGAAGTTGTTGACCAGCGCGGCCGTGACGAGCAGAAGCAGCAGCTCGCTCAGTTAGCGAACCTCCATCCCCGGGATGGCGCCATCATCCGGCGTCACCAGGAATATCTCGCTGCCGCCCGGGCCCGCCGCGAGAACCATGCCCTCCGAGGTGCCGAAGCGCATCCTGCGCGGCGCGAGGTTGGCGACGACGATGGCGTGACGTCCGACCAGACTCTCCGGATCGTATGCCTCCTTGATGCCGGAAAAGACTTCCCGGCGATGATCGCCCACATCGAGCGTCAGCTTCAGAAGCCTGTCGGCCCCTTTCACCGGCAGCGCTTCGACGATGCGCGCAACGCGCAAATCTACCTTGGCAAAGTCGTCGATGCCAATCAATGCCTGCTCGGCCTTGCTCTCCTTCGGTGCCGGCTCTTGCTCCTTCGAAGCTTCCACGACACGATCCACCGCCTTTCTGTCGATGCGCCGGATCAGGGGCCTGAACCTGCCGATGCGGTGATCGACCAATGGTTGCGCCGCATCCTCCCAGGTCATCGGCGCAACATCGAGGAACGCCTCCGTCCGTTCGGCGAAGCCCGGCAGAATCGGCTTGAGATAGAGCGCCATGGCGCGGAACAGGTTGATCCCCATGGAGCAGATGTCCTGCACGTCCGAGGCGCGATCAGGTTCCTTGATGAGGCGCCAGGGGGCGTGGTCGTCGATGTAACGATTCGCCATGTCCGCCAGGGACGTGATCTCTCGCACCGCGCGGCTCACGTCACCGGCGTCGTACAGGCCGCCGAGCCGCTCCCGCGCGCCGGAAACTTCCTGCCACAAGCGCCGATCGTGAAGCGTCGGCGCCAGCATCGAGTCGAAGTGCCTGTGCAGGAATCCCGCGCAGCGCGACGCGATGTTGACGATCTTGCCGACCAGGTCCGAGTTCACGCGCTGGACGAAATCGTCGAAATTGATGTCGATGTCGTCCGTATTCGGCGACAGCTTGGTCGCGAAGTAGTACCGCAGGTATTCGGGATCGAGATGTTCCAGGTACGTCGAGGCATTGATGAAAGTGCCTCGCGACTTCGACATCCTCGCACCCCCCACGGTGATGAAGCCGTGTGTATGCACGCGCGTCGGCGTGCGGAAATCCGCCCCCGCCAGCACCGCGGGCCAGAACAGCGCATGGAAATTGATGATGTCCTTGCCGATGAAGTGGTGCACCTCGCAGTCCGAATCGGGACGCCAGAACTCGTCGAATTCGAGTCCCGACCGGGTGCAGTAGTCCTTGAAGCTCGCCATGTACCCGATGGGGGCATCCATCCAGACATAGAAGTACTTGCCCTGGGCACCCGGGATCTCGAAGCCGAAATACGGCGCATCCCGGCTGACATCCCAGGGTTTCAGACCCTCGTCGAGCCATTCCGCAAGCTTGTTGGCGACCTCCGGCTGGACCGTGCCGCTTCGGGTCCAGGACTTCAGGTATTCCTCGGACTTCGCGAGATCGACGAAATAGTGCAACGACGCTTTGAGGATCGGCGCCGTCCCCGACAGGACGGAACGCGGCTCGGAGAGTTCCGTGGCGTCGTATGTCGCGCCGCACGCATCGCAGTTGTCGCCGGGCTGGTCCGCGGCCCCGCATCGGGGACACCCCCCGCGCACGTGGCGGTCCGCGAGAAACAGTCCCTGCTCGGGGTCGTAGAGTTGCTCCACTTCCTCGGTGAAGATGTGACCCTTCTCCTGCAGCCGGCCAAAGATCAGTTCCGAGTAGTGCCGGTTCTCGTCCGAATGCGTGCTGTAGAAGTTGTCGTGGGCGATGTGAAAGCCGGCGAAATCCGCGGCGTGGGAGGCGCGCATCGATTCGCCCCACTCCTCGGGCGTCATACCCTCTTCCTCGGCCTTCAGCATGGTCGCCGTGCCGTGCGCGTCTTCGGCGCAGACATAGGTGCAATGGTTGCCCACGAGTCGCTGAAAGCGCACCCATATGTCGGTCTGGATGTTCTCGAACAGGTGCCCCAGGTGTATCGGGCCGTTCGAGTAGGGCAGCGCGCTGGTGACGAGAATCCGCCGGTGGCCGCGAGGCTTCGCGCTCATCGCTGCACTTCCAGGTCCGGCGCTGAAGTCGATGGCATCCCTGTCCTGCACGTGCCAGCCCGCCGCCCGGAGGCGATCATCGATGCGGTCGCGCGCGGCCTGTTCGGGGTCTGGTTCACGTCCCGCGGCATGCCCAGATGCGGTCTCGCGCGGGGATGGGCCGCTGGTTGGAGCTGTCCTCCGGCAATGCGGGAACGGGCATCATCGCGGTCGCGCGGTCCAGGGGTCGACAGCGTCGATGCCCGTGTTGCGGAACTCGCCGGTGTTGCGGGTCAATACGGCAAGGCCACGGGAGGCAGCGGCGGCAGCGAGAAAGGCGTCAGGAAGATGGTCGTCGAGCGGTTCTCCGCGACGGCGTTTCTTTTCCATGATCCGTGCGCACGTCCGGGCGTCGATCAGCGACCATTCGACGATCCTGTCCTCAAAAAACTCATCAAGCAGGTCGTGGAACCGATCGGCCAAGGTGTTGCGGCGACGGCCAACGGGCAGGCGGCCGATGCCGTCGAGGACCTCCCAGACGGTGATTGTGGCGAGTCCAAGGCCCTCGTGCGCGACCGAGTCGAGAAAGGCGGCCACCCTGGGTTCCGGTCGCGGGCGCATCATCTCGGAGACGACGTTCGTGTCGAGGAGCCAGGCGAGCGGAACGGTCACTGGCCATCCTCTACGGCGAAGGAAAGCGGCTTGTAGCCGTAACGCGGCCCCGTCGGGATTTCGACCCCGTGTCGCTCACCGAAGTAGCGCTCGAAGGCTTCCGAAGGCTTGGGGCGGCCCTCGGTCTTCTCGCGCTTCTCGTGAATCATGCGGCGCACGAACTCCTCCATCGAGACGCCGACGTGCCGTGCCTCGCGTTTCAGCCAGGACTTGTCGGCGGGATCGATGTCGCGGACTGTGATGCTAGTACTCATGGCGGTAGCTTCTCCGGCCAGGGGTGTGCTTACGGAATGGACACGCGCCAGCAAATTATGCTGTCAGAAACGCAGATGTCAAAAGCCACCGGGAGTGGCGCGCCCGTCACCACGCCGGCTTTCCCAAGACGTGGCAGTGCGAGGACCCGACGACCTGAACTTGCAGCGCCTCATCAAGGCTCGAGGACGCGGGGTGCGGTGGGCAATATACCCTATAATCGCTTCCCTTTATCGGGCCGACAGGGCCCAGGAAGCGGAAAATGGCGGCGACAGGGCGGTCCCTGGAGACGTTCCGGGATCCGATTCTCTCCGCGACCTGGGGCGAGCTGGGCGCGGTGCGGCGCATGGCGAACCTGGACTGCAAATGGCACGCCGAGGTGCGTCTCGGGTACCCCGTGGGCGCGGTCGAAAGAGACTATGCGCGCGCCGTGTCCGACTGGCTCGGCGAGGATATCGTTCTCGACCTCGAGTTCCGGGCGCCGCACGCGCGAGGGATTCCCGGCGCGAAGAACATCATTGCCGTCGCCTCCGGAAAGGGTGGCGTGGGAAAATCGACAACTGCGGTCAACCTGGCCCTGGCCCTGGATCGCATCGGGGCAAAAAGCGGGATTCTCGACGCGGACATCCACGGTCCGAGCCAGGGCATCATGCTCGGCGTTGCGGACGGCCGTCGGCCGGAAGTGCGGGATGAGCGTTATTTCGTCCCCGTCAGGGCGCACGGTATCGAAGCGATGTCCATGAGCATGCTGGTGACGGACAGGACGCCGATGGTATGGCGCGGGCCGATGGTTTCGGGTGCCTTGAGGCAGCTTCTCGAGCAGTCGGCCTGGAGCGATCTCGATTACCTTGTCGTCGATATGCCTCCCGGCACCGGCGACATCCAGCTTACCCTGTCGCAGTCCGCTCCCGTCGGCGGTGCGATCATCGTCACCACTCCCCAGGACATCGCCCTGGCTGACGCCAGGAAGGGCATCGAGATGTTCTCGAAGGTGAACATTCCGATCCTCGGCATCGTGGAGAACATGAGCTATTTCGTCTGCGGCGAATGCGGCCGGCATCACCATCTGTTCGGTACCGGCGGGGGCGCGCGCGTCGCGGAAGAATACGGCGTCGAGCTTCTCGGTGCGCTGCCCCTGGCGGCGAGGATCCGGGAGCAGGCGGACGGCGGACGGCCCACGGTCGCCGCCGACCCCGACAGCGAAGTCGCCGGAACCTACATCGAGTGCGCGCGCCGCGCCGCCGCGGTGCTGTGGCGCGAGTCTTCATCGCAGGCGCCGCCGCCCGCCATCAAGATGGTCGATGCATGAGCATCAAGTCTGATCGCTGGATTCGCGACATGGTGCGAGACCATGCCATGATCGAGCCGTTCGAACCGCGCCAGGTGCGCTTGAGCGATGGCGTGGGCGTCATCTCCTACGGCACTTCCAGCTACGGTTACGATGTCCGATGCGCACCCGCGTTCAAGGTGTTCACGAACATCTTCTCGGCCACCGTCGACCCCAAGGCGTTCGACGAACGCAGTTTCGTCGACGTGAGAGAAGACAGCTGCATCATCCCGCCCAACTCCTTCGCACTCGCCAGCACCATCGAGTACTTCCGTATCCCGAGGGATGTGCTGACGCTTTGCGTGGGCAAGTCCACGTACGCGCGCTGCGGGATCATCGTCAATGTCACGCCGCTCGAACCGGAATGGGAGGGGCACGTAACCCTCGAGTTCTCCAACACGACCAACCTTCCCGCGAAAATCTACGCGAACGAGGGAGTCGCCCAACTGCTGTTCTTTCAGTCGGACGAACGTTGCGAAACGAGCTACAGGGACCGGGGCGGAAAGTACCAGGGCCAGCGCGGCGTAACGCTTCCGAAGACGTAGTCCCGTAGGCGACGGGTTGCGAACGGGCGGCCAAATCTCCCATCATTGGCGTGTAATGGACGAAGCAGAGCAGTAGCTTGGCGGAAACTAGCGGCCCGAGAAGGCCGACCGGCAGAAAGCGGTACCTCACGCTATTGCTTCCACCGCTTCTGGTCGCGGTCGCCCTGGTCGGCGTATTGGTGCTTTTCGACCGTCCCGACTCCAGGCCGGAGTTGGATGAAGACCTGTGCGCGATCGAATCCGACGAATCGGTAGGGCGGGCCGTGCTGCTGCTCGACTTCCGCAAGCCCCTGAACGAGGAGAACCTGTCTCTGCCAGGCGAACTGCTGGTCGACGTGAGTCACCAGATTGGCGCCAATACCGAACTGCGCGTCTTCGCTCTTTCGCCGGAGTCGCGGGCGCCCAGATTGTCTCTTGATCGACTCTGCAAACCCTACGACGACGCCGACCTCCAGATTGACTCCGCCAAGGACCAGACACATACAAACCGGGACTGCGACGACCTGCCCGCGCAGCTTCCCGCCCCCGTTCGCGAGTCTGCCGAGCGTTTCTGCGCACGCCGCAATGCACTGCGTGCCCGTGTCGACGCGCTGGCCAGACATCAGCCGCTAACGCCGATAACCAACTCCTACCTCATGGAGGCGATCGAAGATACCGTCATCGAACTTTCCGAAGGCTCGGGACCGCAGGCGATCTACGTGTTCTCCGACATGATGCAGCACGCCGAGTGGTACTCCCACCTGGACCTCGACTGGACCGACTGGAGTTTCGCCGACTTTGCCGAGACCCGCGCCCGGCAAACGACCCGGCTGGGCGTGAGTCCGACGATGTCCAGTCTGACGGTGCGGGTCTTCTATCTGCCGCGGCTCGACCTGACCGAACACCCCCGGCCAAAGCGTGCCCACCAGGCATTCTGGCAGGAGTACTTCGCTGACGCGAAATTGACTTTCGAGGAGCAGGAGAACCTGCCGGCCTATGTGGCGGAACCCCTGATGAACCGATTGACGCCCGAGGAACTCGCGGCGCTCGAGCGCGCTGAGATCGAGAAGGAGCGCGCGGATGCGGCACGGATGCTCGATGAAGTGCGGAAAGAAAGAGAGGCGTTGCTCGAGGCGCAGCGCAGGCTTGCCGAAGAAAGCGCGCGGGTCACGGCTGCCCCCAGGGCACGATCCGAAAGCACGGGGGAGTTGCGCGGCCAGGAGCAGCTCCTGAACGCCCAGCACGAGCAGCCGGACGCGCGCGAGGCGAGACTTGACCAAACCGCGGCAGAGGAACCGCCCGACATCGAAACGACGGAGCCAACCCGGGTTGCGGAACAGGAGACGACGGAGACGGAATCCCAGATCGAGGCACCTGTCAACGGCAACGCACCTGCCGTGGCGGTATTGACCGAGCCCCCGGCTTCCGTGTCCCAGGATCCCCCGGATGTAGAACCCATCGAGGAGTTGGCATTTGCCGATAGCGAGCCCGGCCCGGCAGATCTACCCCCCTGTCCTGCGACCCTGCTGCCGAGGTTCGCCGACGCCGCCGCCGACATATACCCCGGACGCCGCCGGATGAACTATGGTTCGGCCACGATCACCGTCCGTTACCGGCTGGACGAAGACGGGGCGACCGTCAACGACGAGATCGCCGTCGACCGCGATCAGTCCAGCGCCGAGCGACCCCGGTCCTTCAACCTGTTTGCCACCGCGGCGATGCAGGTGGTCCGAAACTGGGTGTTCGAGTTCGAGAACGGCGAACAGGGGGCATGTTCCAAGTTTCAGGAACGATCCACAAAGTTCCAGTTCAGTTACAACTGATCCATCCAACCGGTCCATTTTCGCCAGCGAGGGTAGTGTATCCGTTTGAAATTTCCTGTACGAAAGAACAGTTACACACAACTTGTCAACAGGCGGTATGATTTGCGGGCGGCAGGAGCCAAGTACCATGCCGATAGGACCTGACGGACAAAAGCGCCCCGGCGACGTAATCGGAAACGCGGTACACTCGTGCCGAATCTTGGTTGGAGATGCTGAGGAAACGTATGTTGGAAAGCATCGCAACGCTGGTGAAGCTAGAGCTCGATCATTGACGCCGGAACGCCGGAGCGAGATCGCCCGCAAAGCCGCTGCCGCGCGATGGAACCGCGATTGACAAAGAACAGCGAGCGGCTTCGGGTTGCGAATCGGAGCCGCGAACTGGAGCTAGGGGCGGGAATCGAACCCGCGACCGTTGGTTGAAGCAACGGAGCCTGGGCTTGCGAACCCCGCACATTGCCATTCTGTCACCCTAGCTAAATCCCGCGCCGTTCGCGTCGAGGATTGGAGAAGCCCGAATCTTAACAGGTTCGGGCTTCTTTTTTGCCACAAAATGCTTGATATTCAAACGGATAAATGTACAATATCAAGCATGAACAGACTATCCATCGAACGACAAGCGCGAATCCTGAATCTATTGGTCGAAGGCGTTTCCATGCGGGCGATCACCCGTTTGGAAGGCGTCGGGATCAACACCGTGGCGCGCCTCATCGACGCCGCTGGCGAAGCCGCCGCCGCGTACCACGATGAGCATGTCCGAGGCATCGGCGGCAATCGCCGCATCGAGTGCGACGAGGTTTGGGCTTTCGTGTACGCCAAGGCTCGGACGGTTCCCCGCGCCAAAGCCGCCCCGAAGGACGCGGGCGACGCTTGGACGTTTTCCGCGATTGACGCCAACTCCAAACTGGTCGTGAGCTACTTGGTCGGGGATCGCGACGGGCAATCCGCCATCGAACTTATGGACGATTTGCGGAGCCGGTTGGAAGATCGCCCGCAAATCTCGACGGACGGCCTTAGCGCCTGCGTGGAGGCGATAGAGGGCGCCTTCGGCGGCCGGGTAGAGGGCGATCCCGACATGCGGAAGGCGAACACCAGCTACGTAGAGCGCCACAATCTCACGATGCGGATGGGAAACCGCCGCTTCACCGGGCTGACCAACGCCTTCTCGAAGAAGATCGAGAAGCACTCCGCGATGGTCAGCCTGTTTTTTCTGCACTACAACTTCTGCCGCATTCACAAGACGCTCCGCGTCACTCCCGCGATGGAAGCGGGAATCGAAACCACGGCGCGCGATACGACATGGATCGCGGAACTCATCGCCGCTCGGGCCCGGAAGCCGAATCGCCCGAAGAAGTATCGTAATCGGGCCGAAGGGACGCGGGAGCGCGGTGGGCGGCTCCCTATTCCGCGCCAGCGCGCTTGAGAAGCCGCCCAAACGCACGGACCTGGGGGAACTGCCGAACACTACCGGACGCACCGGCATCGCTTGTACGGCGAGCAGGAGGGAGTCTGCGCGGGCTGCAATACCCACTTCCCATTCCGCGTTATGGACGTCGATCACATGCTCCCCCGCGCGAAAGGCGGCACGGATCACCCGGACAACTTGCAGTTGCTGTGTTCCGGGTGCAACCGTCAGAAGGGCGGGCGCGCGATGGCGGAATGGCCAGCGGCGCCAGTGCGCTAGAAGTTTCAAATGGATACACTACGCCAGACGCCAGCGCAGCAGTTCTCATTTTGGCGTCCGATTTTGCCGTCGGATGCAAAACCCGCGCCTTTCCGACCCGATCCGGGCGAAATCGACCGGCAGACCCCTCCTGCGGAAGGGACTGACGGGCATAATGAGAACTGCTGACGCCAGCGCTACGCCAGCGCGGGGTGCACGACAAATTTGTTGGATTCTAGGCGGCGCGGTTGCGGCGGCGGGCCCA
>JAPOYI010000219.1 GCA_026706665.1 Gammaproteobacteria bacterium
CCGTGCCGTCGGCGTCCGGGAACTCGCGGTCGTACTCCGACAACAGCAGTCCGAGATGAGTGACGTCGAGATCGGCGAAACGCTCGTCCTCGAACGAGAGGCTGGGCAGGCGTTCTCTGGCGATGCCCGCTTCCACGCCTTCGCGGCGGAGCTGATGCAGGAAAGTCGTCTTGCCGGCCCGACGCATGCCGACGATGGCCGTGGCCTTGCCGGGAAGCCGTACCCGGCCGAACACACGACGGCGCGTGAGCTCCGGCAGCGAGTTTCCGAGCGAGTCGGCGAGTTGTTCTCTGAAGGTGTGCCGCAAGCGAGGAAACGTCGCGTCCGCCATCTAGAATTCTCCTTTTGAAGCGGAGAATTCTATAACCAAGATTCTCCTTTTGGCAAGGAGAAATCCGCCCGGACCTGGCATCCGCCTCGTGGCCCGTCAATCGAAAACAGCACGGTGACATGCTCAGTTCCCGTACGGCTGCCCAGGCCCGAATCCGTACGTGCGGTTACGATCGGGGCCGAACGCGAGGCGGCGCGCCTCGCACCACCGTGCATCCCGGAGACTGGAGCGATTGCCCGAAAGGGCCGCCGGAACGTCGGACCACGCAAGCGCGACGTTCCAGAGGGGCCACCGGAACCGCTTGCTGTTCCACCTATTGCCGTAGACGGCCGTCGAACGCGTCGCAAGTCGGCCGGCTCGCACCTCGGGCACGGAAACCAGCGCCGAAACGCCCATTACAGAAAGCCACTCGATCCACGGCTCACAGCGCTTGTCGTTGGACGCGCTCTGTGGACGGCGTGCGCCCTGTGCGGCCAGAGGACTCCACCGAAACGACTTGCCGCCCTTGGCCAGTGCTCTCGGTCCGACCAGCGCGCGACGGAGCTCGTCCGCGGAGAACGCCTTCGCCTGTGCCGTGGTCGACCACTCGAAGATCGACTTGAAGCCGCTGCGTCCTCCCGAAACGAAGTCCATTTCCGAGCGCCCACCGGACGAAACGAGAGCCACCACAAGCGATCGAAATGGTCCGCGCGCGGACAGAAGGAGCTCTTCGCGCTGATCTGCCGACAGCTTGTTCAGCTCCGTGGGCCATTCGCCGCGAAAGCTCCGGCGTACGTTCACGAGACGGTCCACGATACCGTCGATCCCGAGCGTGGTGGTCAGGTGCGGCTGTGACCCTTGCCATCGGAGACGCGCATCCACGCCTGCAACGTCCAGCGCCCGCAGCACGCCGAGTGCTGCTAGATAGTCGCCTGGCACCAGACCGTTGAGCGCCGTCAAGGCCCCTTCCACGAGCGGTGTCGTTCTCAACGCCTCCGATTCGCGGGAATGCAGCGGCTCGCCGCCCGCAGGTGCGAGATCTCCTCGATTCTGGGCCTCCACCTGCTGGTGGTCGCTCAGTTGCACGATAGCTTCCAGCCATGCGACCCCGAGCCAACCGAAGTTCTCCTGGACGGACCGATACCGGGCAGGCGCGCGTTCCGCCTCCGAATGCGCGAGGTCGTCATTGAAGGCGAAGTGGAAGAGCTGATCCTTGACGCGTGCCACGCCGCGTGCAGCTTGAACGAAGGGCCTTGCCCAGCCATGGTGGCTCGCGACGAGATGCTCGACGAGTTCCGCGTTCTGAGCGGTATTGTGCAGGCCGTGTCGGATCATCAACTCGACGGACAGTGCCTCGTGGCGCTCGCCCCGAGGGTAGTCGGACATTGCTGCTCGACGGCGACGCTCGATCCAGCTGTGCCCGCTCTGAGCCAGCGGGTCGGCGTCGGGCTTCCGTCCGCAGAGCCGCTGGAAGCGATCATCGAGCTTGCCTACATCGTGCAGCCTTGCAGCCAGCGCCAGGTCTTCGATCAGCGCTGGCGGCAGACCGAGCCGTTCGGCGACGGCGCGGGTGCGAGCCGAAACTCCGTTCAAGTGGCTTTCGAGACGCACGCGCCGGCGCTGGAACGTCGGACCGTCGTCGTCGGGATCGATTGGCAATTCTGATACAAAGAGCCAGCGGCGGCCGACGTCGACCCAGGTCCAATCCCGCAGAACGGACCGCGATTCGTCCTCAGCGATCCAGGCATTGACCTGTGCCTCCACCGAGTCGTCCTCCGCTACCGGGGGCGCTTCGTGGAGCTGGAACTCCAGACGTCGGTGCTGGAGCATGGCTGCGGCACTGAGGTCGGCTACACAACGGGCCGACCCGTCGAAGGTGCCGTGGCAGCCGATTCCGCCGTACCCGCTGGGGACGACCACGGTATCGCCGACCTTGATGTTCTCGGCCGTGTCGAGACTCATCTCCGCCCCGAGCCGCACCACCTTCCGCTTGCCCAGCCATTCGCGAAGTTCACGAAGTGGAACCGTGGCCGCCTCCAGACTCGAGGGCGGAACGGCCTTCAACAGTGGTTCGAGGCAATCGGTCACAGGATCGAGATCGCGCCAAATCACGTGAGCCTGGAAGTCCTGTCGCACACCGTGCAGAAAGGCCGAAACGTCGTACGCGGGGCCGTCCGCCCGGTTCTGAGACCACAGGTCCAGGTACTCCGCGAGCAGAAGCGGCGCAGCTACCGGAAGGCGTACGCATCCCTCCGGAGGATCGGGCATGGCCCCCGGTGAGCACCGTAGCTCGGAGACACGCGCGAGCCACCTGGCGGTCTCGATCTCGTGCCGACGGTACACGGGGCACGACGGTTCGTCAGTCTCCGGATCCTTGAAGCTTCTGTCAGCCTGTAGAACGAAGCACGACGCGTCGCTGCGTTCGCCGCGCCGGTTCACCCTGCCCATCCGCTGCACGAGAGCGTCCCAGGATGCACTCTCGGAGATCATTGCGTCGAAGTCCCAGTCGACGCCGGCTTCCACGCACTGCGTAGCGACGACCAGTGTCGGTTCCCGATTGTCGAGTCGGCTCTCCACAGCGTCGAGCACATCCTGGCGGTCCAGCGGACGCATGCGTCCCGTTACGAGGAAGAACTCCCGGTCCAATGCCCCTCCGCCTTCTACCCCCTGAGCCTTCGTTGCCCTTTCGTACCAGTCGATGGCTATGCGCACGGTATTCGTGACCAGGAGCACACACGGTGCGTCGACTGTCTTGAGAATGCTCTCGACGCGTTTGTCCGACCAGCGCACGGTCTTTTGAGCGGACAGGCGCGGGGCGAGCGCGGGGTCTTGACGGTCCTCGGATTCGAGGCCGAAGCGCGCCTTCGCTGCCTTCGCGGCCGGTGTGGCACTAAGCTGTACGACCTGCTGGCGAGGAGCGACACCGCGTACGGGTTCCAGGGACCCGAGGCGCGCGACAGTGTCCAGGAACGGCCCGGCAAGGTGCGCTTCGTCCATCAGAAACAGTGTGTCCTGACCCACCAGGCCGGCCTCGACGGACCGCATGCGCGGTGTGACGCCGTATCCTCGAAAGAGAAGCCGGGAACCGATCTGGTCCACCGTGGAGGCGACTATCTGGACCTGATCCGCTGACCGGCACCATTGCGGATCGGTCGGACAGGCGCCACGGAGCCTGATGCTGCGGGCGGGCACGGGACTGAGCCTTGCGAGCGCGCGTCGTACCGGAGAGAGTTCCGTCTCTGTCTCGATCCGTTCCAGAAGCAGTTCTCCATGGCGCCAGGCTTGATCGACCAGGACGCGCCGGTCGACGATGAGGAAAATCCGGCGCGGGTAAACGCCGAACTGGCCTTCGTGTGCGGCGGCTGCCAGCGTGTAGATCCCGATGTCGATTGTCGAGGTCTTTCCCGAGCCGGTCGGCAGGTCGAGCGCATCGGGCCAGCGTCGGTCGGCGAGTACCTGATTCGCAAGGCGCGCCTGCCAGAGATAGGGTTCCGCACCGTGGCAGATCTCGAAGAAGCGGGCGAAGTCCGGAAAGCTCACGACAGCGCCTCTACCGGTTCCATCAAGCCGTACCCGAGATGTCTGCCCGCGCCAACCACGATCGGTCCGTCAATCGCATGCGGGAACAGTACGCGCGCATGAACGACGGGGCGGCGGTGCGGACCGCGAACAGTGCGAGAGTTCGGGCTCCCGATCGCAAAGGCGGTATTCGACGCCACGACCTCGGCGGGAGGAGGCAGACCGGCTTGGGAGCAGGCGAGTGCAATTTCCGCTGGGATGCGATTCCAATCGTTGCGGTTCCACTCGCGGCGTCTCGCGACGTGACGCGGGAGCTCCATCGGAACGACCGTCTGCCAGACGGTGGCGCCCCGGCACCATCGTTCGTCGGCGAGCGTACGGCGCGCGTCTGCCGGCCCGAACGACAGCAACCGCAGCGCCTTGGTTTCAAGCTCCCCGCCCCGCACAAACCACGCCGCGATGACGCGCTCGACGTATGCTCGGTCGGACTCGTCCGTCTCCGGCGGGAAGATGAACGAGACGCCCAGCACGGAGCCGATCGCACCCCGGAACCCGACGTGCGGGAGCGGACAGAAATGGAGATGCGAACCTCGCAGCGGAGAACCGTCTTCGTCACGGCCGGTAAGAAAGGGACGCACGGAAAGGTGCTCGGCCTCGGCCACAGCCACCAGCGCCTGCCGAAGTTGGGCGGCGAGTGCCGGCGCGTGCTCGACCGGCCAGTTGCCGCGGGTCAGTCCGACGGTCAGCATGCGACCCGGGGGCCGACCGCTGATCCAGCGGTAGGCCCGCCAGTCGCATGGGAGCACGCGGCCCGGGAGGAGCGCGTCCGATGCGGCGATCGCGTCAACGATGCCGGGTACGGGGGTCCGTAACGTGGTCGTCCCGAGAGCTGAAGGACGCCACGCAGGGCCGTGCAGGTCCGCACGTCGACCTGCGTGCATCGCGACAAGACTCTCGGCCGAGCCCAATCTCGTGCACCGGCGACACAGATCGCGCAGTGCGCTCTCGTGCTCCGCGGTGGCGTCAACATCCCAGACGAATCTGACGGGGGTATCGCCGACGTACCGACTGGACCGAGCTTTCCGCGCTCTTGGCAGCGTCGGTCGCTTGCCGCCCTTCTTATCCCAGGTCGGCACGCTGTTCATCGGGAGCCAGGCCTCGTACGTCTCGTCCGGAGCGTCGGGAGGAGCAACGATGCGCGGTGCTTCCTGCGACTCCAGCCACTCGAGGAGCTCGCGTTCGTTCTGCCGGCAGCCGTTCTCGTACCAGGCGGCGATGAGTGCGTAGAGCAGGCGCGCCGGATGCGGAGGCCACTCGGACCTCGCTCCGGGCGTCTGGGCGACGTATTCCCCACCGAGAAACCGGACGGAGATCTCAAGCATCAGGATTCGCTGCGCCCCATCGCCGCGACGAGGTTCTCATGGATCTTGAGGTCGATGGGCTCGCTACGATATGAGAGCTCGGCCGAGGGAAAGCGGTCGAGCGCCTCCTTGACGACCTCAAGCGCTCGCTTGACGGTCACGCCGGACAGCGCTTCATCTGGGGCATCGTCGCGGCGGATCTGCCAGCCGTCCGTCCGCTCACAGACGAGATCGCACTCGCTGCGCAGATGCCCCCCGCTGCGATGAAGCGCCACGAGGCCGAGAATGCCGAGCCCGGCGAGGAAGTCGCGCGCCACGTTGTCCTTGCTGGCGCCGCCAAACCCGAGATTCCGCAAGACTCCGAACGAGATCACCGATCGTTGCTCCGCGTGCCGCATGGTGATGGAAAGGCGCGGGAGCTTCTCCATCGCTGGCGGTACCACGCCAAGTCCCTGGTCGACGAGCTTCTTGGTTCCGTCGCCGAGGTCCGCCTTGTACGAGGAGGGCAGGCCCATGGGATCGAGACGACCGCCGGGGCGGTCCATCCTGAACGCGTCGATGGCCACGATCTTGGACCAGACGGCCTTTTCATGCCGGCCTTGCCAAGCGTTGGCCGCGGTTCCGGAATGCGAGTCCCAGCCACCGAGGACGAGAATCGTGGGCGCGTGCTCCAGGAGCGCACGCGCATCCTTGCGGCTCGCCTCGCGGAGTTGCTTCGCGACCATCGACTTCTTCCACTCGGTACCATCCGCCAGCCTAGCGGTGCCGACCGCTGCGTCGTATGCCCGATGCGGCAACTCCAGATCCGTCAGTATGCCGATGTGCGGAACGTCCATCCGATGCAGAGGAAGAGTGAGCGCGCTGGAGCGAACGAATCCAAGAAGCGCCTCTTCGACACGGTTGGCCTGTGACGCCGGGGAATCGAGAAGACACGTCTTGACCATCTCATCGTCGAGGCGGCGCTCGGACCAAACGTATCGCGGGCCCTTCTCCTCGCCTTCCGCCTGGGCGAACGTCGGCGGCGCCACGCTGTCACCACGGCCGCCCAGCGGCTGGAGTTGCCGTGTGATGGAGAGGCCCCGGACACCTGAGTCTGTCATGAGGTTCGACAGAGTATCGAGCGAGAATTCCATTCCTGGGTCTCCAAAATGAGGTGCAGCACGGCACTTCCGATTGATACCGACGGAAGGTCAGGTGTGCACGTGAGAGCTGTGTTCAGCCAATCAGAAAGTCGAGCAGCTTCAGCAGGAGGGCACCGCAGGTGACCAGCAGGTACGCCTTGACGTCATGCGGCGTTCGAATCGCCGCAGGGCATCTCTCAGGCCGTCGATAGTCGCGCAAGTCTCGCCGATTTCCGGTTCCGTACGATCGAGCATGATGTCCGTCTGCCGGTTTCCCGACTTCTTGGTCCTGACGGACTACGGCAGTTCCGGGTCAGGGCAAGACACGCCTTCCCGTTGCACCGGCGGCGTATACACGGAGCATCAATGCCGCCACGTCCGTTCGGAATCAGTGGTCCAACTCTTCCTGGACAATCGACGGCCGCTTTTCGATCAGCGCGAGCAGGACGCGCGCCGGTCCCTCTGGACGCCGGCACCCTGTTCCCACTTCTTGAGCGTACCCAGTGGAATGCCGATGCTCCGGGCAAAGGTCGGTTGCGACGGTCCGCCCGCTCGGATCGCGATGACGTCGGGACAGGACACTTGGATTCATGGACGGCGAACCCGGCGCGGTTGCCGTTCAGATAGGCCGTGCGCGTCGTCGAGCCTCGCCATGATCTTGTCGAAAGCCCTGGTCATCAGGCACTCCTGTAGTCTGCAGCCGGCCTTTTCGGAGCGATGACCAACCCCGTCCGTTCGTCGACACCAAGACTCGCCTTCTCGTTCTTGGCGAAGACGATGAGGAGGAACACGGGAACGTCCTCGCCGACGCGGCGCCGCTTGGTGCCGCGTCGGCGGAGTGACCCGGATATCCGTGGCTCGCCCGGAACGGGTTCCCCTACCCTTCCTTGTCCTCGTACTGCTCGCGGAGCTTGGCGACGATCGACGGGTCGGCGAGGGTCGTGACGTCGCCGAGGGCCTTGCCGGCCGCGATGTCGCGGAGCAGGCGGCGCATGATCTTGCCGGAGC
>JAPOYI010000215.1 GCA_026706665.1 Gammaproteobacteria bacterium
TCAAGGACGGCGACGAGGTTGTCGGCAACGAGACACGGGTAAAGGTGCTCAAGAACAAGGTGGCGCCGCCGTTCAAGCAGGTCGAGTTCCAGATCCTTTACGGCAAGGGGATCAACCGGACCGGCGAAATCATCGACCTCGGCGTCGCCAACGGAATCGTCGACAAGTCGGGCGCCTGGTACAGCTATAACGGCGACCGCATCGGCCAGGGACGAAAGAACGCGGCGGATTTCCTGAACAACAACGAAGACCTCCGAAGCGAAATCGATGCGCGTGTGCGCGCCGTGCTGCTGCCGCACCCGAAGTCAGACGACAGCGACAGCGACAGCGACAACCGACAGGCCGGCCCGCAGAACAGCCCGGTAGCCGCGCGGTAGTACGCAGCCCGCCTTCGACCCGGCCAACAAGCCAGGCCGAAATAGATGGCTACGGACGCGCGCCAATCCGGATTGACCGAAACTGCGCTGACGGAGTGCGCCCTGCGCCTCCTCACGAGGCGAGAACATTCCCGGTTCGAACTGCGCCGCAAGCTGCTGCGGCGCCGTGCAGGGGAATCGGAATCGGACAGCAGGAATGCAGCCGCCGGCGAGACCAGGGAAGGGCGGGTGGCCGCCGTTCTCGACGACCTGGCCGATCGCGGCCTGCTGTCGGACGAGCGCTTCGTCGATTCCTTCGTCCGCCGCGGCGTGGATCGCGGCCATGGTCCCCTGAAGATTCGCGCGGGGTTGCGCAGCCGCGGCGTGGCGGAAGACCTGATCGATGGCGCACTCACGTTTTCCGACGACTTCTGGCTCGATCTCGCCCGGGCGGCGCAGGCGAAGCGCTTTGGCGATGGCGGCCGCCAACGCAGTAGCAACAGCGGCGAAGACGACGCGGACGGCGCGCCGTCGAACCGCTCCGAGTGGGCAAGACACGCCCGTTTCCTCGCGGCGCGCGGATTCGCGTCGGACATCATCTATCGAACGCTGGGCCCGCAGACCGTATAATTCGCCGCCTTTTTTCGTATCGGGAATCACGACAGTGAGGACTGCCGAGATTCGCGCCGCATTTCTCGACTTCTTCGCGGCGCGCGGCCACAGGGTCGTCAAGTCCAGCAGCCTGGTTCCGGGCAATGACCCGACGTTGTTGTTCACCAACGCCGGCATGGTTCAGTTCAAGGACGCGCTGACGGGGCGCGAACGCCTCGGCTTCGACCGTGCGGCGTCCTGCCAGTTGTGCGTGCGCGCCGGTGGCAAGCACAACGACCTCGACAACGTCGGCTATACCGCCCGCCACCAGACCCTGTTCGAGATGCTCGGCAACTTCAGCTTCGGCAGCTACTTCAAGGAAGACGCCATCGACTGGGCTTGGGAGTTCGTCACCGGCGTCCTCGCGTTCGACCGCGACCGCTTGTGGGTGACGGTGCATCCCACCGACGACGAGGCTCGCAAGCTTTGGATCGACAAGATCGGCATGCCGGCTGACCGGGTGATCGACCACCCGGACAACTTCTGGGCGATGGGCGACACCGGTCCCTGCGGCCCCGACTCGGAGATATTCTACGACCAGGGTCCCGCGGTGGCAGGAGGGCCGCCGGGTTCGCCGGAAGAAGAGGGCGATCGGTTCCTCGAAGTCTGGAACCTGGTATTCCCGCAATACGACCGATCGGCGGACGGCGAACTGGCGCCGCTCAGGAATCCCGGCGTGGACACAGGGATGGGCCTCGAACGCGCGGCGGGGATCTCCCAGGGCGTGCATTCAAACTACGAGAACGACATCTTCCGCAGGATCGTCTTTGCGGCTGGACGCATGGCCCGGCTCAATGACGAGGCTGAGATGTTGGCCAACCCGTCCCTGCGGGTGATCGCCGACCACATCCGGTCCACCGCATTCCTGATCGCCCAGGGCGTGATGCCCGGCAACGAGGATCGGGACTACGTCCTGCGCCGCATCATCCGCCGCGCGCTGCGGCACGGTCACAAGCTGGGCCTCAAGGAGCCGTTCTTCCACAAGCTCGTGGCGCCCCTGGCCGAGGAGATGGGCGAGACGTATCCGGAGATCGAAGAACGCAAGGACAGTGTCGAAGCGATGCTCCTAGCCGAGGAAGAGCGCTTTGGCAAGGCACTAGAGAACGGCATGAAGGTGCTCGCGACCCACATTAGCCTGCTCCAGTCCACAGGCGCCCTGCGTAGGGGAGCGCTCAACTCGGAGTCGACATCGGCAAGCGAGCGCGAAGTGGCGCGACAACAGCCTGCCCGCGGTGAGATTCCTGGCCATATCGTTTTTCAACTCTACGACACTTTTGGATTTCCGCCTGATCTGACCGCGGATGTTGCGCGCGAGCTTGAGCTCGACGTGGACATGGACGGTTTTGAAATCGCCATGCAGGGACAGCGTGAGCGGTCGCGGCAGGCAAGCCGATTCGACGCAAGTGCCGAACAGCAGGTGCAGGTCGACTCCGATGTGCATTTCGAGGGCTACGAAACCCTTGAGGTGGACGCCGAAGTGATCTCGATATTCAGGCTGCCGGATCCGGATAAAGCCGGAAGTACCGAAGCCCCGGTGCCTACGGATCGCCTGGAGTCCTCCGAGTCAGGCTACGTGGTACTCGACCGCACCCCGTTCTATGCCGAGTCCGGCGGCCAGGTGGGCGACACGGGCGTGATCGCGTCGAACGGGACCCGATTTGCCGTGGCAGATACCAGCCGGGGTGGTGGCCAACACCTGCATCGCGGCACGGTGGAGGAGGGCGCGATCACGGTCGGCCAGCGGGTCACCTCGACCGTCGATGGCGAACGCCGTTGGAACATCGTGCGCAACCATTCCGCCACCCACCTGCTGCATGCCGCTTTGCGGCGCAACCTGGGTGGTCACGTCCAGCAGCGGGGCTCCAGGGTCGGCCCGGAAGGCTTTCGCTTCGACTTCTCCCACCCGGCGCCGCTCAGCGACGGCGAGTTGCGCTCCATCGAACTCGAAGTGAACGCGCGCATCGGCGAAAACTCGCCCGCCACCGCAGAAGAGATGCCGTACGCCGAGGCGATGGACAAGGGAGCCATCGCGCTCTTTGGCGAGAAATACGGCGACGTGGTGCGCGTGCTCGCCATGGGCGGCGGCTACTCGGTGGAACTTTGCGGCGGCACGCACGTGCGGCGCACCGGCGACATCGGATACATGTGCATCGCATCCGAATCGAGCGTGGCTGCGGGCACCCGCCGCATCGAGGCGCTGACCGGCGAGCGGGCGGTCGCCCATGCACGGGGTTCGGAACGGTTGATCGCCGACATCGGCCAGGTGGTTGGCGGCGGGCGCGAGAACCTGATCGAGAAGGTGGAGGCCCTCTCGCAGCAAAACAGGTCCCTGCAGAAGGAGCTGGAGGCGCTAAAGGGCCAGGTCGCCCAATCCCGCGGATTCGATCTCGCGAACGAAGCGGTGGACGTGGGCGGTATCCGGGTACTCGGCGCCGAGGTCGAAGGCGATTCCAGGACCGTGCTGACAACGCTCGACCGGCTCAAGGACAAGCTCGGCACCGCGGTCATCGTGCTGGCACAGGTGAATGGTGGGCGTGTCAACCTGACCGTGGGCGTCACAAAAGACCTGACCGAACGCTTCACCGCTGGCGACGTGATCCGCTATGTCGGCGCCCAGGTTGGCGCGAAGGGCGGCGGCGGCCGACCGGACATGGCCCGGGGCGGCGGCGGGGACAGGCCGGAGGCGCTTCCGGCGGCGCTCGCTTCGGTGCGGCAGTGGGTGGAAGAGCGCGTCGCCGGAGCGGGCGACTAGGCCGACATAGGCCGGATTCGATCGACCAGCAAACAGATGGAAACTCAATCATCAGCCCTCGGGCGGGCGGCCCGAGTGAGTGAGTCCCCTGAGGTGGCGACGCGCTACGTGCACAAGTACGGCGGGACGTCCGTCGGCAGCGTCGAACGTATTCACGCGGTCGCGGACCGGGTAGCCCGCAGTCTGGAAGCCGGCCAGCAGGTCGTCGTCGTCCTCTCGGCCATGGCGGGAGAGACGGATCGGCTGGAGGGACTCGCCCGGGAGGTGGCCGAGGAGATCGCCCCCAGGGAGCGCGACGTGCTGCTTTCGTCGGGCGAACAGGTGTCAATCGCACTCCTGGCCATGGCGTTGATCGAACGGGGTTTCGCGGCCAGATCCTATCTCGGCTGGCAGGTCCGGATACTGACGGACGACGCGCACACCCGGGCGCGGATCGAGCACATCGACACGGAAGCCCTGAACGATGATCTCGCGAACGGCGTGACCCCGATCATCGCGGGCTTCCAGGGCATCGACACGCGCGGCAACATGACGACGTTCGGCCGTGGCGGCTCCGACACGACGGCAGTCGCGGTGGCCGCGGCCATCGGTGCCGACGAATGCCGCATCTACACCGATGTGGACGGCGTACACACCGCCGACCCCCGAATCGTCGAGAACGCCTCGATGCTGCACGTGGTGACCTTCGAGGAAATGCTCGAACTGGCAAGCCTCGGGTCCAAGGTGCTGCATCCGCGCTCGGTGGAGTTCGCCGGCAAGTACGGGGTTCCCCTGCGGGTGCTCTCCAGCTTCGGCGACGGAGACGGTACGCTAATCACGACGGAGGAAAACGACATGGAACAACCCGTCGTATCGGGCATCGCCTATTCGCGCGACGAAGCGAAGCTGACACTCCTTGGCGTCCCGGACGTGCCCGGCATCGCCTCGAAGATCCTCGGCCCGATCGCCGATGCCAATATCGAAGTCGACATGATCGTGCAGAACGTCGGCGCCGACGGCTCGACCGACTTCACCTTCACCGTCAAGCGCGAGGACTTCGTCCGCGCCCTCGAACTGCTGGAAGCGGTCAAGGCCGATCTCGACGCGCGAAGCGTCGAAGGCGACAACCGCATCGTCAAGGTCTCTGTCGTCGGCGTCGGCATGCGCTCCCACGCCGGTGTCGCGACCCGCATGTTCGACGCGCTGGCCGCGGAGAACATCAACATCCGCATGATCTCCACGTCGGAAATCAAGATTTCCGTCGTCGTCGACGAGCGCTACCTCGAACTCGCCGTCCGCGCGATCCACGCCGCCTTCGACCTGTCCGACCCGCCGGTCAAGGACTGATCTCGCGGCTACGAATCGCCGCGCGGACCGGCCTTTCAGGCGCCGCGTTGCCACCGAAGTCCCCCCTGGCGCCGCTCGCGCATGGCCGGGTGGCGCACGCTATGATCTGGCGGAAGGCCCAGTCCGGCGGGATGGATGATGAGGCGGGAGCGCGGGATTCACGAGATCTTCCGGGAGGACCCGGAGCGCGCTGACCGTGAGCTCTGGGGGCGACGCGCCTTCCTTGCAAACGTTGGTGCCATGTCGGCCGTGCTCGGTGCGCGGATCGTCTGCGCCCAGCACATGCCGATTGGCCTGATCCCGGCACCGCTGGCCAACACCGCAGAACCGTTCCATATCGAAGGCAAGGACGGGCTCGTGGTGCTGAACGACCGGCCGCTGAGCGCGGAGACCCCGCCGCACCTGCTGAACGACGACATTACCCCTTCTGAACGCCTGTTCGTTCGCAACAATGGCATCCCGCCCGCCCCGGCGACGGTCACACGCCGGTGGACACTCACCGTCGACGGTGAATCGGTCCGGCGCCGGCGCCGCTATACCGTCGCGGATCTGGAGCGGAGATTTCCTCCAACTCACCGTCAACTCGTTCTGGAGTGCGCTGGCAACGGCAGGGCGGCATACGAACCATCGGTGGCAGGCAGCCAGTGGACTCTTGGCGCAGTCGGGTGCCCCCAATGGAATGGCGTACTGTTGCGCGACGTGCTGGAAGACTGCGGCGTCACGCGGGACGCCGTGTACGTGGCGTACTGGGGTGCTGATTCACACGTATCGGGTCCGGAATCCGGCGTGCCGATTTCGCGGGGTGTACCGATCTCCAAGGCGCTGCGACGGGACGCCATGATCGCCTGGGGCATGAACGGTGGGCCGCTGCACCCCTTGAACGGCCACCCGCTACGCCTGGTGTTCGGTGGCTGGCCGGGGTCCACTTCCGGCAAATGGCTGCGTCGTATCTCGGTCCGCAACGTGGTCCACGACGGCCCCAAGATGGGCGGCCATTCCTACCGCGTCCCTTGCGAACCGGTGGCACCGGGCGCTGCCGTGGCGCCCGAGGACATGTGCATTATCGGGGCGATGCCGGTCAAGTCCCTGATCACCTCTCCGGAAAGCGGTGCTCGGCACTCCTTCGGCTGGCCGCTCAACGTCCATGGTCATGCATGGGTCGGCGACGGCAGGGTGCGCAGGCTGCGGTTTCCATGGATTTCGGGCGCACCTGGCACCGCGCCGAACTCTGGTCTCCGGCGAATCGGGGCGCTTGGGCGAACTGGGATTTCCTCACACGTTTCCCGACACGCGGCTACTACGAGATCTGGGCACGCGCGGTCGACGATCAAGGGCGTTCCCAGCCGATGGTCGTGCCGGGCTGGAATCCGAAGGGCTACCTCAACAACGCCTGCCACCGGATCGCCGTTTTCGTGGTGTAGCTCTTCGGTCATGCGCTCCGGTTGAAGCGAGTGCTGGCTTCGCTCATATTCCCCTCATCGCTGAATCCTGTCTGAGTAAGTGCCATGAAACACCTGACCCGGGATGAACTCGATGCGGGCCTTGCCCACATTCGGGCATCGCCGAGCGACGGCGGCCGTCTGGAGTTGCTCGTACGCCGACCGCGCACCGACGAGCGGGAGATCCTGGATGTCGGTGTGCTCGACCCTGACGCGGGGTTAGTCGGCGACAAGTGGCACCACAACAAGCACGGACCGTACGCGGTTGATCCGCTGGACATGCAGATCACCGTGATGAACGCCAGGGCGGCTGCCCTGGTGGCCCGGGTCCGGGAGCGCTGGGCCCTGGCAGGCGACCAGCTCTACATCGATATCGATCTTGGCCATGAGAACCTTCCGCCGGGGACGCGCTTGAGAATCGGCGAAGCCGTGATCGAGGTGACCGCGGTTCCACATACGGGTTGCCAGAAATTCTCCGCCCGGTTCGGGACGGACGCCACGCGTTTCGTCAATTCGAAGCAGGGACGACAACTCAACCTTCGCGGTATCAATGCAAGGGTAGTCGAACCCGGCACTGTTCGAGTTGGCGACATCGCCTGGAAGAGTCAATAACAGACCCGCAAGGGAGTGAGGCGCCGGAGGCGGCGAGTAATCCCTCCCTGTCCGCCACGAACATAGACGCAAGCGGACGCCACTGCGGTGCTACAATTTTCATTCCCGGAGAGGTGGCCGAGCGGCTGAAGGCGCTCCCCTGCTAAGGGAGTATGGGTT
>JAPOYI010000039.1 GCA_026706665.1 Gammaproteobacteria bacterium
CGTCAGCCGCGCTCGTGAAGCTCTCAGTAAAGAAACTTCGCACACGGGACACTAGAGTGTATTTCCACGCGAATCTGGTCGGTACCCTTCGCCGCGGCCTTCCTGCTCGCGTCCTCCAACGACGCCCCGCCCCGCTCCCGGGGCGGGGCGTCGTTGGGGGCCTTTCGCGGTCGCGCTGTCCCTACGGGAACCTCGGAGCCTCGATTCGGCAAGCGCTGTCGCCCTTCCCGTTCGCTGCCGTCAGCGCGAGCGTCCAGTGCTGCGGCAGGCCGGTCCGGACGTTGAACCCGTACTCTCGACTCCCGATCGGCTCGGAGTCGATGACGCTGTTGTTGACATCGATCCGTCGGGGCGTCCAGCTGCTCTCGCACCGCTTCGCCGGCGGGTGCCGGCTGTAGCTCGACGTGTACACGACGTCGCCGTATGCATAGTCGGTGATCGCCCACCCGCCGTGCCAGACCGGCGCGTCGAACGACAGTTGCCAGTCGTAGCAGTTGTCCCAGTCGTAATCGAGGTTCGGGTCGTCGTCCCGCAACCACCGTTGGCTGTTGTCGTCGCTTCCGTCCGCGTTCTGGTAGTCGTCGTTCCAGGTAGGCGTGCCCTCTCCGCAGTCCGGGCGCACCATCACGTTCAACGGTACGAACGGCACCTCGCCTGCCGCCGCGTAGTCCGGCCTGACCGCGGCGTCCTGTCTCGTGGTCCATTCCCCTATCCGGCCGTCGTTGTGCCTCGCGCGTGCGCGTGTCGCGTAGTAGCCCGGCGCCACCGTGCGGCTGAAGCTCTCGACGCGTTCGAACGATTCTCCTTGGCTCCAGAGTTGCCCGCCCCTTCGCCACTCGAAGTCGAAGCGGCTGATCCCCTGGGCGCTGGCGCCCACGGTCACCGTCTGCTTGCAGAGCTCGTTCTCGGCGCACGTCCACCCGCCACGGCTGACGTTCACGCTCGGGATCGGCACCGGCTCCGGCTCCGGGTCGGCGTTGGGGTCCTCGGGAGCCTGGACGACGTTCCACTGCCAGTGGCTCCAGGTGTAGCCGTCGTCGTCGCACGCTCGGCTGATGTCCGCGTCCCGGCAGGCTCGCACCCAGACCCAGTACCACCCGTTGGGTGTGAACCGGTTGCGCGGTTGTATCCTTGCCTGGACTACATCCGAGATGCCGGGTGTTGCCGTACCGTTGAACGCTTCCGTGCAGTCGCTCGTGTCGCACCCTCCGCCGTACACGAGGTTCCAGTCGACCTCGAACCGATACGATTGGTGGTCGGCTGGCACGACTGCGACGAAGAGCGAGTCGTTGAACTCCGTGAGGTACACGTCCTTCGGTCGTCCCGACCGCCGATCGAACCCTGCGTTCTGGAACATGGCGTCACGCGCGGCGGCTCTCCGCTGTCCCTCGGCGAGCGTGACCCCCGGCGGGAGCTGATGCTCCTGCCCCTCCACCGGGCCGCTCGGCCCTTCGGCGATGTCGAGCCTGTTCGGGCCACCGGTCGTCGTCGACTGCGCGGTGATCCCGTTCGGCGCTATCGAAGCCGCCGCGCTGGCGTTCGTCGTGGCTTCGGCGTGCGTTGCGGCAGGTACCGGGCTCGGAGCGGTGGGCAACCTCTGCTCGTGGTCGTCGCTGCATGCGGCCGCTCCCAACGTCGCGGCGATTGCCGTGATTGCCACTGTTTCCGTCCATCCTCGCTTCATTCTCGATCTCCTCTCCTGCCACCGGCTGGCGCCGGTGGGTATGACCGACGCCGGGCGACAGCGCCGCTCCGTAATCCGCGCGCCGCCGGGCTGTCTGTCCGGTGGGCCGCAGCCCTGGCCGATCTCCGGGTCCTGCACGACGCTGCCTTGGTCGTAGAGCTCGGCGGGGAACTACGCAACGAGGGGTGGCGTCCTCGATCGGGCCGACCGGCGAGCATGCGTTGAGGCCGCGAAGCGCCACCGGCGAACGCGCCGACGATGTTCGGGCCAATGGAGAACCCTTCGCTAGGCGGGCGCTCGAGGCGCGCCGGAGGTGTAGCGCTCACAAGTGGTACTTCAGCTCGACGTCCACTCCTACCATCCCGCTGCCTTCGGCCCTGCGACGGTAGGTCACCGGTCGACTACCGTCCCGTCTGTAGTTCGCCGGATGGCTGCGCAACCGGTCGAGCGAACCGTTCGCCTCGAACGTCCTGTAACCAGACCCACCGCCCTTTGAATTCCAGGGAGGACAGCCTCGGCAAGTGCGACGTCCGCCCCGAACAGCACCTGATATGCCCCGACCGTGTGGCTGTCCGTCGCCAGAACCGCCATCGTGGTTCCTGCGAGGTTGCGACGAAGCTCTTCGGCGTTGGGCAGATGGTCCGAACTCGTGATCTCGGTCGGGTCGAGGCGCCCGCAGCGACAGCGCCATGCCCCGCTCCCGGACGCCTTCGGCCTGGTGCATGACCAGCATGCGGATTCGCGGGTCCTCGGCCAGCCCCGTGTTGGAGTCGACGAGAACCGCGTCGGCGCCGACGTCCACGCCCGTGCCGGTCTCCGCATCCCCGCCGTCGTGGCGATACGCCGGCCGCGACGATCGGCTTCGGCGACAACCGCCCGGCGACCTGTAGTCACGCGACCCTTCGAGTCCCGTCCGGAAGCGGCCTACCGACGCCGCCGTCGCGGCCAGCCGGCCGGCGGGCCCCTCGACGCCGTCGACGGCGGTGGGCTCTCACCCGGAGCCGCGGCGACCGTGGCAGCACCGGCGAACAGGGGCATGGCCGCGCAACTCACCAGCAGGCTTCTGACCGTCATGCTGTGTCCTCTCTTCAGGAGGCGACGACAAGAGTACGGATTCGCGACGGCTTCCGCCGTCATCCAATTGAGGGAGGTTCCGCGATGCACTACGGACGGCCGTCGCCGGAGCTCTTGGCTTCCGAACCCCTCTGAAGAGGAAGGGACTGCGACCTATCGTTCGGAAGCCAACCTGTCGTTGTCCCGGGCCATGCGGCGGGGTTCAGCGAACGCCTTGAGACGAGAGGCCATTTCCTCGGGGCAAGCCCTTGCACTGTCCGTTCTCGCCGATGACGGACAATGCCGCGGGATCAGGCGTGCCGGCGTCGACCTGGCTCTCGGCCACAGTGCCTCTCCGGCCGCCTGCGGACCGTATGGGGCGGGACAGGCGACGAGTCCTCCCCCAACTGGGGGATGACAGGAGCGGGGCGGCGTGTATCCTACGGTTGACCTAGCAGCCCGTGGGAAAACGGCTTCCCTGTAATGCGAGTGGCAGGCGTTGATGATGCGACGCCGTAGAGGCGATTGGGGCAGAATCGACCGGTCGAAGCGTCCTGAGGGCCTCAGGACGCGATACGAGGCTCCAGAAGCGTCTCAGGGCGCGTTTGAAGGCGTCGAAGAGGGCGCGGGCGCGGCCCTGGAGGCTGCGCGGCGTGCCGACGCCCGTCAGGTGCCGCATGAGCAGGCCGAGATTCAAGCCGCAGGCGTGGACCAGGAGGCGCTTGCGGATGTTGGCGTGGCCCCGCAGATGCACCCGGCGCAGACGCCCGGTCTCATAGAGGTGGGCGTTGGGTCGCTCGAGGCGCTCTCCCCGCAGCCGCTGCAGCCGCCGGCCGCGGGGCCGCCGGGTCCGTCGCCGGTTCGCATACACGGCGTCGCGGGCGGCGAGCTTGCCGCGCCAGCGTCGCCGGCCGCGGTCCGGCTCCGACACGTAGCTGCGCAGCCCCAGCTCGGCCAGCGCGACCATCGTCTCGTTGCTGTGGTAGCCTTTGTCCGCCACCACCTCGGCCACTCCGCCAACGGCCGGCAGCACCGCTTCGACCTGCTCCGCCGCCGTGATGAGCGTTTCGACCATCGTGGTCGTGTCGCCCGCACTCGCATCCTGCACGGTGACGCCGACCACGGCGCCCGACTCGAGGTCGACCGCGTGCTCCGCCTTGTGGGCCAGGTGCGTCCGGCCGTCCTTCATCTTCGTGATCTTCGCGTCCGGATCCTTCGGATGCATCCAGTCCTTGTTGGAGCCCTTCTTCCGTCGCTTCCGGTCGAGGCGCGCCAGCTCCGCGCGGGTCGGCGTCGGAATCCCGGACGCCGCAGCCAGGCCGCGCAGAAACGCGTCGTAGCCCTCGCCGGTGTCCCGGCGCACGATGCTCCGCAACGCCGCGTTCGCTTCCAGCGTCGTCGCGTCGATGCCGACCGTCTTCCCCTTGAGCAGGCCGGCGTCGGCCACCCGCTGCAGCACCCAGGTGAAGACCGCCTCGTGCGTCTCGACGTCGATCCGACGCCGCGTCCGCGAGACCGTCGAGTGATCGGGCGGGGGTTCCTGCAGCGCGAGGTCCAGGAACTGCCGCACGCTCAGCGAATCGGCCGCGCGCCACGCCATCGCCCGTTCCGACTCCAGACCTTCGAAGTAGCCGAGCAACAGCATCCGGAAGTAACGGCCCGGCGGGAGAGACGGCCGGCCGACGCCCTCGGCGTAGAACTTCGCGCACTGCTCCTCGACGAAGGCATCGAAGTCCGACTCGTCGAGAAGCCGGTTCAAGCGCTCGTAGAACGGGTGGCCCGCCGTCCGCGGCGAATCCGCGTCGGCCACCCACATCGAAGGCTGCCGCGCACGTCGGCGGCGTTTACCCATCGCCATGGGAATGAGTGTACGGAACGCGATCGATCTTGTCGATCCCTACCGGGCCGTTTCGCCACAGGCTGCTAGTGCAATTGGGGGGTGCGAGGGCAGCACCGCGCGAGACGGGCGCAGCCGGCGCGCTCCGGTCACGGGGCGGAACTCCTGGAGCTGATAGGCGTGTCATCGCACGCAGGTCCGCTGCAAGCCGTCATCCGGCAACAGGTGGAAGCAAGCCTGCAAGGGACAGCACCGACAGAATGTCGATGGAGGCGCGAAGGCGATGGACGAACGGCGTGCGTTCCGGCGTGTCGTGGATGCGCTCAACACGGCCATGCTCGACGACGCCCGCTGGCCGGACACCTCCGCGGTCATCGACGAGGCGTTGGGCGCCAAGGGCAGCATACTGACGTTCGGGGACGAGCTCTCAAGAGGCGACATTCGAGTCTTCTTCGCAAGAAGCTACTACCGCGGGATAGACCGCTCGGAATGGCAACGCGAGTACTTCGGGCACTACCACGCTCAGGATGAACATCTCCCGCGACTGAGGGCACTCCCCGACGGCAAGATCGTCCGCGTCACCGACCTCTTCACCAAGCAGGAGCTCAAGACGTCGCCTACGTACAACGAGGCGCTGGCGCATTTCGAGGGCCAGAACGGCCTGAACGTGCGACTGGACGGACCTCGCAACTCGCGTATCATATGGGGCATCGCAGATCCGTTCGGCGCAGGCGACTGGTCGTCGCCCCAGATCGACATGGTCGGTCGTGTCCTGCCCCACCTTCGCCAGTACGTTCGGGTGCGCACGGCGCTCGTCGAAGCGGAAGCACTCGGTGCGTCGGTCGCCGCGCTGCTCGACAAGACCGGCGCCTGCGTCGTCCAGCTCGGCTGGAACGGGCAGATCGTGGAGGCGAACGACCGTGCGGTGGAGCTGCTTCGCAAGAACGACGGGTTGTCCGATCGCGGCGGCGCGCTGAGTGCCGCAAAGCCGAAGGACAACGTCGCGCTTCAGGCCCTGCTGGCCCGGGCGCTACCGTGCTTCGGGGACCTGGGCGTAAGCGGGTCGATGACGGTGAGGCGGCCGTCGCTGCGGCCGAGGCTGGTGTTGCACGTGAAGCCGGTGGCGAACCGGGAACGGAACCATCGGTCCCGGAACGTCGCGGCCCTCGTGCTGATTGTGGACCCGGTGGAACGGGCGAGGATAGACCCGCGAGTCGTGGCCGCGGCATTCGCGCTCTCGCCAGCGGAGACACAAGTCGCGGTGCTCCTCGCCGAGGGCCAGACGACTCGGCAGATCGCGGCCACGACAGGTCGCGGATACAGCACGGTCCGCACGCACCTGAAGCACATCTTCGCCAAGCTCGGAGTGTCGCGACAGTTTGAGGTCGCGCAGCTCGTGTTGGCGTTGTCGAGCCTGCCGCGGTCCAGGGGCTAGCAGGCCGTGGCCAAGGGCCTTCCGGGTAGCACGAGCGGAAGGCACAGATGACTCCAGGTCGTAGCATCGGTCGGCAAGGGATTCGGCGGCCGAGGCGTCACGAGGGCCTCAGAGGGCGATACGAGTCGTCAGTAACGGCTCAGGACGGGTTTCGAGGCGCAGAAAAAGGGGGCGCGCGCCTTGAAGCTGTGCGCGGCGTGCCGACGTTCCTGCACGGCGTGGCGGCGGCCTCCCGGGATTCCGACGCCTACCCGTGCCCCCGCCGGGGTTCTTCCGTCCGCGCCCTCCATTTGTGGGGAGCCAGGAAGTGCCAGCCGCGGAAGTGTTGGCGAGACCGCGGTCCGGCGATCGGCGAAGCCGGGCCCGTAGGCCGTGACGACGCGCTTGATGAGGTCTCGCGAGTGTGAGTCATCTGCGGCCCGCGTCGGAACAGACAGCGGGAGGCACTATCCGTGACCCGACTGATACACATCGTCGCGCTCGTTCTCTCGGCGTGTGCCCTCGGCCGCAGCCCAGGAGCCGGGCGTGCTGGCCATCGACGAGGAGGCGGCGTGGTACGCCTTCTCGTTCCGGGGAGAGGCCGATGCGCTGAACATGTGCGGCACGGCCGGCTGCGAGGTCTCTGGACTGAACGTGTGGACCTGGGTGGAGGCGGCAACGAAGTGGTGGCCCGGCAAGGCGCGCTCGGGGAGTGCGAGCGAGCGGGCGGCCTCTCCGGTTGGAAGGTTTCGCGAATCGACTCTGCAGGAATCTATGATTCGGGGCCAAGGTCATGAGCC
>JAPOYI010000011.1 GCA_026706665.1 Gammaproteobacteria bacterium
CGGGCATCAGGCGCATCGTCAACGGGGCCATCTCCCACAGCCCCGACGGGCTGCCCATGCTCGGACCCCTGGCCGGGGTGCGCAATTTCTGGCTCTGCTGCGGCTCGTCGTTCGGCATCGCGCAGGGCGCCGGCAGCGGCAAGTACCTGGCGCAGTGGATGCTGCATGGCGACTCCGAGATCAACATGACCGGCTTCGACCCCCGGCGCTTCGGCGTGTTTGCCGATGTCGATTACATGCGGGCCAAGGGCCGCCAGGACTACGGCAGGACCTACGCCACCGCGTTCCCCGGGGAAGAGCTGCCCGCGGCCCGTCTGTGTCGGACCAGCCCCCTGTACGACAGGCTCAAGGCCCAGGGCTGCGTCTTTACCGAGACTTTCGGCTGGGAGCGGCCCAAGTGGTTCTCGCCGGACGGCCGCGAGGAGCAGTACGGCTTTCGCCACAACAACGTGTTCGACCTGGTGCGCGAGGAGTGCCTGGCCGTGCGCGAGCGGGTTGGCATCCTGGACCTTTCGGGATTCGCGAAGTACGACGTGACGGGTCCCGACGCCCGGACGATGCTGGATCGGCTTTGCGCCAACCGGGTACCGCGGCGCGGCCGTATCGCGCTCACCCATCTGCTTTCCGAGGGGGGGCGCATCGGAGCGGAAGTGACCATCACCCGCCTCGACGATGACGCCTACTACGTGCTTTCAGCCGCCGGCGCCGAATTGCGCGACCTCGACCACTTGCAGCAGGGGCGGCGCCCGGAAGAGCAGGTACACATCGAGAACGTCACCGACCGGCGCGGCGTGCTGGTCCTGGCCGGCCCGGACGCCCGCTCGGTGCTGGCCAGGCTGACCCAGGCGCCCCTGGACAGCGGCGCCTTTCGCTGGCTGACGGCCAGGGAAATCGACATTGCGGGAATGCCGGTGCGGACGCTGAGGGTGAACTATGTCGGCGAACTTGGCTGGGAACTGCACCCGGCCATGGAACACATGGAGGCGCTGTATGACGCGCTGGTGGAGGCGGGGGCAGAGTACGGCATTCGCAATTTCGGCCTCTATGCGGTCAACAGCCTGAGGCTGGAAAAGGCCTACCGCAGTTGGGGCGCGGAACTGACCAACGAGGTCACGATGTTCGATGCGGCCATGGAGCGCTTCATCAAGCTCGACAAGGGTGACTTCATCGGCCGGGAAGCAACCCTGCGCTCCCTTCAGGAGGAGGACCGCCCGCTGCAACTCATCTACTTCAGCCTCGACCCCGGCGACGCGGACGTGCAGGGGGGCGAGCCGATCTTCGCCGGCGCCCGTTGCGTGGGGGTGACCACTTCGGGCGGTTACGGCCACGCTGTGGGTCAAAGTCTCGGCTTCGGCTATGTCCCGCCGTCGCTGGCCGACGCACGTAACGGATTGACGGTCGACGTGCTCGGACAGCGGCGGCAGGTGACCGTACACAAGGACCCGGTCTACGATCCCGCCAACCACCGCTTGCGCGTCTGACCGTTCATGGCGACCCGCCCCGAACGTCCTGACGGCCTGCCGCGCCGCGCCAGCGTGATCGTGATCGGCGGCGGCGTGATCGGCTGCTCGGTCGCCTATCACCTGGCGCGCGCCGAGGTTTCGGACGTGACGCTGCTCGAACGCAGGCAACTCACCTCGGGCACCACCTGGCATGCGGCGGGGCTGGTGGGGCAACTGCGCACGTCCATCAACATGACCGAGCTGGCGCGCTATACGAGCGGCCTCTACCGGCGCCTCGAGGAAGAAACCGGCCAGGCCACCGGCTACCGGCGCTGCGGCTCCTTCTCCCTCGCGACAAACGAGGAGCGGTTCCACGAGCTCAAGCGCAGCGCGTCGATGGCGAAGGTGTTCGGGCTGGAGGTGGAAGTGGTCACGCCGGAAGCCATCGCGGCCCGGGTTCCGCTGCTCAATACGGCGGACGTGCTCGGCGGCATTCACATTCCATCCGACGGCTACGCCAACGCGGTGGACATCACCAACGCGCTTGCCAGGGGCGCCCGCGACGCCGGCGCGCGCATCTTTCAGAACCTGAAAGTCACCGAGATCCGCACTGCGGGCGGCAGCGTCACCGGCGTGACCACGGAGCACGGCGATATCGACGCCGACTGCGTGGTGCTGTGCACGGGCATGTGGACTCGAGAGCTGGCGGCGACGGTCGGCGTGAACGTACCGCTGCACGCCTGCGAGCACTACTACGCCCTGTTCGAATCGGTGGCGGGGCTGGACGTGGACTTCCCGGTCGTGCGCGACTACGACGCCTGCACCTACTACAAGTACGACGCGGGCAGGCTCCTCGTGGGCGCATTCGAGCCCCACGCCCGCCCCTGGGGCATGGAGGGCATCCCCGAGGACTTCAGTTTCGACGAGATCGCCGGCAGTCTCGAGCACTTCGAACCGATCCTCGAACAGGCCATGGTGCGTGTCCCGGCGCTGGAAACCGCCGGGCTCTCGACCTTCTTCTGCGGGCCGGAGAGTTTCACGCCGGATGTGCGCTACCACATCGGCCAGGCGCCCGAACTCGACAACTGTTTCGTGGCGGCAGGCCTGAATTCGATCGGTCTGCAGTCCGCTGGCGGCATCGGGAAGGTGATCACGGAGTGGATTCGCCACGGACACCCGCCATCGGATCTGTGGGAAGTGGACGTGCGCCGCAATCATCCCTTCCAGCGCAACCGCAAGTACCTGCGCGAACGGGTCTCGGAGAGCCTTGGCCTGCTGTACGCCACGCACTATCCCTATCGTCAATACGACACCGCCCGGTGCGTCCGCAGATCCCCGCTCCATGATCGGCTGCAATCCATCGGCGCGTGCCATGGCGAACTCGCGGGTTGGGAGCGGCCGAACTGGTACGCGCCGGAACCGGGGCTGGCCCGCTACGAGTACAGCTACGGGCGGCAGAACTGGTTCGAGCATTCCGCCGCGGAACACCGGGCGGTGCGCGAGCAAGTGGGGCTGTTCGACCTGTCTTCCTTCGGCAAGTTCCGGCTCCAGGGACGGGATGCCGCCCGCGTGCTGAACCATGTCTGCGCGAACGATGTGGACGTGCCCCCGGGCCGCATCGTCTACACCCAGTGGCTGAACGACCGCGGCGGCATCGAAGCGGACCTCACCATCACCCGGCTTACCCGAGACGACTACCTGATCGTGACCGCCGCGGCCACGGAAATGCGCGACTTCGACTGGCTGCGACGGCACATTCCGCCCGACGCCCACTGCGTGCTCACCAACGTAACCTCGGCCTTAGGCGTGATTTCGATCATGGGGCCGAACGCTCGCGCGCTGTTGCAGTCGCTGACCCCGAACGATCTCTCGCACGAGGCGTTTCCCTTCGCGAACAGCCGGGAAATCGAAATCGGCTATGCCTTGGTGCGCGCTTCCCGAATCACCTACGTCGGCGAACTCGGCTGGGAACTCTACATCCCGACGGAGTTCACGGTCGGCGTCTACGAGACGATCGTCGCTGCGGGCGAACCCTTCGGCCTGGCCCACGCCGGCTATCACGCGCTGGATTCGCTGCGCATCGAGAAGGCCTACCGGCACTGGGGCCACGACATCACCGACGAGGACACGCCGCTGGAAGCGGGCCTGGGCTTTGCCGTGAAGTTCGACAAGCCAGGCGGGTTCATCGGACGGGAGGCGCTGCTCCGGGACAGGGAGGCGGGGCTGGCAAAGCGGCTGCTGCAGTTCCGGCTGCTGGACCCGGAGCCGCTGCTCTACCACAACGAACCCATCTTCCACGAGGACGACCTGGTGGGTTATGTCACGTCTGGTGCCTACGGCCATACCTTGGGGGGCGCCATCGGCCTCGGCTACGTCGATACGGCCAAGGTTCCAGGTGCGCTGGAGCAGGGCTTCAGCATCGAGGTGGCCGGGGACCGCGTTCCGGCGGAGGTCTCGTCAAGGCCGATGTACGACCCCGGGAACAGGCGTATTCGGCGCTGATGGCGGTTGGACAAGGTTCTTGCCGCGTCGTTTGCATAGTCTCAGGTCCCGCTCGAAGCGCTTCGTCGTGAGTAGGCGCATGGATCAGCCATTCGCAGTTTTGAGATCGTCCAGACTTTCGTACTCGGTGAGGTCCTCACGTTCGTAGGCCTGCCGCAGCGCCTCGCGCGTTTCGGCGTTGGGTATCTTCACCGCAAACGGCAAGCCGTGTTGCAGGGTCACCTGCTTGTAGAACAACCGGATCGCCTCGGCCGCCGAGAGCCCAAGCCACGAGAATACCGCCTCGGCTTCACGCTTGAGGCCCGGTTCGACTCGGGCGCGGATCATGTCGGTCTTGGCCATGGGCTCCCTCCTTTCGGCACAAGACGTACCACAAATGGGATACATTTCAAGATAACGAATCATAGTAAACGCATCCTGACGATCACGGCCATCCGTATTGCCTTGTCGACGATCTAGGCGGCGAAGGTCTTCGCTTACTTCGCCAATATGGTTCCGATAGCCGCGCCTATCTCTTTTGCCGCTTCCATTTGATGCGGCAATAACATTTGCTCCCGTCGCAGCCTTAGTTCTTCTTGGCTTATCCTTTCCGTCACTCGCATTTCAGCCACTCTGAGATCCACGGCCATGCCAGGAGCGTCGGCGGGACGGTTTAGATGGAGCATTTGAGGGGTGCTTCCGCACAATAGTAGAACCGGATCTGAGTGAGCCTGTGCACCGCTCGTCCATATGGCTGTCACACCCATTGCTCGAAGACAGTTCCCGCTCATGTAGGCGGGATCCGGATTGAAGGTGAGCGTGATCGGGGCCTCCCCTATGGCTGTCCCATCTTGAAAGGCCAGCACGGCACCCTCGGGCGCAGCCGTGACGGTAAGGTTGTAGGTTTGGCGCAACCCGCGAGAACAGTGAGCATCAGCAGAAAGGCAATGGTTCTGTGGCTCATCATCAACTCCAGATCTGATTCGGATTTCGGGATAGGCAATGCAAGCTGTTCCGCACGTTGGTCAAGAATCAAGATGGACCTTTGCCTGTTCTTCGTCAAGCAGACGGCCTGGTTCCGTGCGATCTCGTGAAGATCGCATGCACAATCTGAGAGATTCGTCGCCGTCCGTTGTGCGAGAGAGCGACAAACGTGTGGTCGGGTGGTACGGTCACCCGTCCCGCACGTCCTAACCTAAGCAAACAGAGTGCTGGAAGAATGAAACGACCACAAATCCCGATGTCGCCCTCGTTGCTGCCGCAACAGCGAATTGTCGGTATGCCGGACACCTTCGAACGCCCGAATCCTTTCGAGAGCGTGATTGGCATGGACGAGATGCCGCCAGGCGTGCGTTATCCGAAGGGGCCGCACAATCCAGATTATCTGGGACAGGTGGAGTGGGCTTCGAATCTCATCCGTGTCGTGGCGTTTTACCTTCACCGGAGCCGACGTCACTGGGTGCTTTGGGAGTATTGGTACGACGACAACTGGGAGAGATGGGAGTGGACGTCGGTGGGGTACGTCCCACGGGAGCAGGCCAGTATGAGGGAGGCAGCAATCCACCTCATGATCGACTACTGGCGGGCTGAAAAACTAAAACGCAAACTTGAGCACTACGGCTGGATCAACGAGACGGGTTACTTCAGCGCGGGAGAATGGCGAATGGTCGGGCTGTCGGTCTGGCCGGAAGTAGCGAAGCAGCCGCCTCGCGAGGGAGATTAGCTGTCGCCATTGTGCCGTGAGACAAGGTTGCTTGGGGTGACTACTTGGTCGAGTTCTCCGGACACTGCGCCGGAGACAGTCGAAGCTGTCCAAGCAGGGTTGACCGTAGGCTTGGTCATGACTCAGCGCGGCAGCCTTACAACCTGCCTCGCTAGCGAGTCCGTGGGATCCCTCGTGGCCAAGAATGTCGTCGACCAGTTCAGCTATGTGCCGGTTGTAAGGGAGGGCCATATCTGTGGCCTTTACAACGCAGAACGTTGGTTCGGAAAGGCGCCACTGGAGCCGGAAGCACTGGTCGGGGAGGACTTTGAACCGCTCTCCGAAGACCAGCTCATCGGTGCCGACGTGAGCATCCAGGAGTTTGTCCTCTCGGCGGCCGAGCGGCCGGCACGTCTAGTGGTCTCGGGCAGCGAGATTCGTGGGCTTGGTGTGCCTCGCGGACCTTCACAAACTACCAGTTCGGGCCGCGCTGTTCGGGTTGGTCACGGCACTCGAAATGGTGATGACCGACAGGATTGAGGCCACGTCGCCCGAGAGCGGCCCGGACGATTGGCTGAATTTGCTCAGTTCGAAGCGACGAGTGAAGGTCGAGAAGAAGATTGCCTGCCTGCGAAAGAATGACACGTTCGTTAGCGAGATCTTGGCGACGGAATTCGTCGATAAGGTCGATGTCATCGTCAAGCGAGGTTTGCTGGAGGGGAGCAAAACGAGCTTGAGGAAGGAGTTCCGAGAAATCACGAGACTTCGAAACGCCTTGGCCCACGCCAACGTGTTCGCTGCTACCAGAGTCGACGCGGAAAAAGTCCCGCGCACGGTCGAGGCGATTCTGGCATTCATGGACCAGCTTCGCTAGAACGATGGACCGCAGCGGTTGCTCTGCTCGCTATCGGTGATAGCTGCCGAGTCTGACGGCAGGCGGCCAAAGGGCTTAGTTCGGGGGCGCGGTCGGGAGTGTGAGGAGAGGAAGAACGAAGTTCAGGATTTCGGCCACGGCGCCCAAAACGCACAAGAAACCTCCTAGCGAGGCTTCGCCTCAGACCGACGAGGCATGTGTTGATCTCCTCCAACGTAT
>JAPOYI010000162.1 GCA_026706665.1 Gammaproteobacteria bacterium
AATGTTCCCTGCGCGACAGCGCGGTGGACCCCGCCGCGGACCACTTACAGCACAATCCGACCGCTTGCCCCTACCGCCCGCGCCACTGCAGGCGCACGCAGCCCAACTGCCTCGCGCGCTCTGCGTCCCCGATTCGCTCGCGACCTTTCGTCGGTGTAAGCTCGCCTGAATATGAACCAAGACCCTTGTGCAAGCCCACGTCGCGAAACCGCCCCTGATACACGCATCCAGCGCTTCGCGAACGCGCGCGCCACGACCGAGCATCGCGACCTCGACATCGCTCGACTGGCCGGCTAGACGGCTGCTCGTGACCGCTACTGCCACCCCGCGGCCAAACTGTTGCCCTTGCCACCGGCGCATCGTGCCCAGACGATGCATGCGGAATGGCCGCAGCCATTCCGCAGATTCCGTTGCCTTCGGAACCCACCCTGCTGCGTCCCCTATCCCGAATCGCGCGCTTGTCCGCAAACAACCGACGCAAGGACACTAAAGTGGCCATCAAGAAGTCCGACCTGTACTCCTCACTCTGGCAGTCCTGCGACGAACTCCGGGGCGGTATGGACGCCAGCCAGTACAAGGACTACGTCCTGTTCATGCTGTTCATCAAGTACATCACCGACAAGTATGGCAGCACCGACGATTTTGCCCCACCGGTGACGATCCCCAAAGGCGCCAGCTTCACGGACATGCTGGAACTGCGCGGCAGGATCGACGTGGGCGAGAGGATCAACACGGAGGTCATCGCTCCGCTGGTGCACGCCAACGCGCGCCTTGCGCTCAGCGACTTCCCCGACTTCAACGACCCGAACAAGCTCGGCGAAGGCAATGAGATGGTGGAGCGGCTGACCAACCTGATCAACATCTTCGCGAGCCCGGATCTCGACTTCTCCCGAAATCGCGCCGAACACGACGACATCCTCGGCGACGCTTACGAATACCTGATGCGGCACTTCGCGACCGACAGCGGCAAGAGCAAGGGCCAGTTCTATACGCCCGCCGAGGTCAGCCGCGTCATCGCCCGGACTATCGGCATCTCGCCGGAAAACACGAAAGGGTCTACCACCGCCTACGATCCGACTGCGGCTCGGGCTCACTGCTGCTCAAGGTGGCCGCCGAGGCGGGGAAACGCATTACGCTTGAGGGGCAGGAGAAGGACGTGACCACTGCGGGCCTAGCCCGCATGAACATGATCCTACACGACTTTCCCACGGCGACTATTGTCTCGGGCAACACGCTGGCCGCGCCGAAGTTCAAAGACCGCGAGCGACTCCGAACCTACGACTACGTCGTCGCCAACCCGCCGTTTTCCGACAAGACCTGGACAACCGGTCTCATGCCGGCCAGGGACCCTTATCAGCGCTTTGCATGGGGCGAGCCGCCGGGCAAGCAGGGCGACTACGCCTACCTGCTGCATATCATTCGCTCGATGAAGGCGACTGGGAAGGCCGCTTGCGTCCTGCCGCACGGCGTGCTGTTCAGGGGCCACGCAGAAGCCGCGATCCGCGAGAGACTCGTCCGCTCCGGCTATCTCAAGGGCATCATCGGATTACCCCCGAACCTCTTTTACGGCACTGGCATTCCCGCGTGCATCGTCGTGCTCGACAAGGAGAATGCCGCCGGACGCAAGGGCGTGTTCATGATCAACGCCGCCAGGGGATTCACAAAGGACGGCCCGAAGAACCGCTTACGCGAGCAGGACATCCACAGGATCGTCGATACATTCGAGCGGCAGTCCGATGTTCCGCGTTTCGCTCGCATGGTGCCGTTTGACGAGATTGCCGATCCAAAGAACGACTTCAATCTCAACCTGCCGCGCTATGTCGACACCACCGAGCCGGAGGACCTGCACGACATCGATGCGCACCTGCGCGGCGGCATCCCCGAGCGCGACGTGGACGCCCTCAACGAATACTGGCGGGTGATCCCAGGTCTGCGCGCAACACTGTTCGAACCCGCCGGCCGCGCTGGGTACGCGCGGCTGAAGCCGGCGCTTGCCAACGTGAAGGGGACGATCCTCGATTACCCCGAGTTCTCCACGTTCCGGCGAATGATCGCGGAGGTGTTCGCCGACTGGCGGCGCGACAACAAGCCGACCCTTACTGGCTTCTGCGAGGGCGGTCACCCTAAGGCGCTGAACGAGACTATCTCAGAGGCATTGCTGGCGGCGTTTCGCCCGATGCCTTTGCTCGACGCCTACGACGTCTACCAGCATCTGATGGACTACTGGGCGGAATCCATGCAGGACGATGCCTACCTGATCGCCTCTGCCGGCTGGGTAAACGGGGCGCAGCCTCGCGAGATTGTCAAGGTGAAGGGCAAGAACAACAAGCCCACCTGGCCTGAGCCGCACGACTTCCTCAAGGGCAGGCGGCGCTTCAAATCGGACCTTGTTCCCGCCCCGCTGTTGGTGGCCCGCTGTTTCGTTGCCGAACGCGACGCGCTCGAAGAACTTGACGCTGAGCTTGCCGCGATTGAGCAACGGCTCGACAAGCTGCGTGAGGATCACGGCGGTGACGACGGACTGCTGGCCGAAGTTCTCGAAGGCGACCCTCAGAAGATCACTGCGAAGGCGGTCAACGCGCGGCTGAGGGAGATCGAAGATGATCCGCCCTATGCCGACGAACGCGCTGTGCTAGAGGAATACGGGGATTGGCTACGTGAGCACACATCCGCCAAAAAGAAGCGCAGCGCTGGCCAAAAGGACTTAGACGCAAAGATCGATGCCAAATACCCCGAACTCACCGAGGCCGAAGTCAAGGAGATGGTTGTCGACGGCAAGTGGGTGGCGTACCTGTCAGCCATCGTAGAGGGCGAGATCGAACGCGTTTCACAGTCGCTGACTACCCGTATCAGCCAACTAGCGGAACGCTACCTAACGCCCCTGCCAAGGCTCACCGAGAGTGTGGAGGACCTGACCGTCTGCGTTGAGGCCCACCTCCGGAAGATGGGGGCAACATGGCAATGACCCCTGGCTACCACAAAACAAGCCTGGGGACCATCCCTATCGATTGGGATATCGCGAGGATAGACGAGCATGCCTCGATAACCACAGGATCGCGGAATACTCAAGACCGAACGAAGGATGGGTCGTACCCGTTCTTCGTGAGGTCGCCGCAAATCGAGCGAATCGACACCCATTCTTTCCACGGAGAAGCAGTCCTTACCGTTGGCGACGGCGTCGGTACCGGAAAGGTATTCCACTACGTCGACAACGGAAGATTCGACGTCCACCAGCGTGTCTACGTCCTAAACCGATTCTCTGATCTGCTCGATGGACGCTATCTCTTCTATCAGTTCAGTAGTCGCTTTTACCACCGAAGCATGTCAATGACAGCGAAGTCCTCAGTCGACTCTGTCCGCCTGGAGACGATTGCCGGTATGGAAGTACCTCTTCCTCCGCCGGTTGAGCAGCGTGCGATCGCGGCGGCATTGAGGGATGTGGACGCTCTGCTGAACTCACTGGATCGTCTCATCGCCAAAAAGCGGCATCTCAAACAGGCCGTCATGCAGCAGCTTCTGACCGGTCGGACGCGCCTCCCCGGGTTCGGCGGTGAATGGGAGCTAAGGCCGCTGAGGGAAGTGCTGACCATCCGTTACGGGAAGAGTCAACGGGAAGTGATCGCTGCAGATGGACCGTACCCAGTGCTCGCGTCTGGCGGACAGATTGGCACTGCAGCGTGTGCCCTCTACGACAAGCCCTCGGTCCTCATTGGCCGTAAGGGTACGATCGATCATCCTCGATACGTAAGTAATCCGTTCTGGGCAGTAGACACGTTGTTCTATACCGCAATGAAAAACGAGAACTGCGCGATGTTCTTCTACTATCGGTTCTGCCTGATTCAATGGATGCAATACAACGAAGCCACCGGCCTTCCTAGTCTGAACGCTCAGACGATTGAAGGCATCGAGATCAACTGCCCGGAACCGCGGGAACAAGCGGCGATCGCTGCTCTTCTCTCCGATATGGACGCAGAGATCGCGGCGTTCGTAGCCCGCCGAGACAAGACCCGCGATCTAAAGCAGGCCATCATGCAGGAGTTGCTCAGTGGGAAGACGCGGCTCGTAAAGCCGGAATCGGCCCATGCCTGAGCAACCGCGCTCCGAGCGGAAGACGCAGGATCGCGTCGTCGCGCTGTTCACCGATCCGTCACGCCCCGATTGTCTCGGCTACCGCTATCTCGGCGACTGGAGCGCTCGGCAGAATAACCGTCCGATCGAGACGGAGCTGTTGCGGGACAATCTCAAGACTCGCGGCTATTCCGACACGCACATCGCGGCCTCGCTCCTGAAGCTCGAGACCGCCGCCGATTCGACGGGAACCACCCTGTACCAGGCCAACCTGCGTACCTACCGGCACCTGCGCTACGGGGTGCGCGTGCAGATCGCCGCTGGTCAAGATCACCAGACGGTGCACCTCATTGACTGGGAGCACCCGGAAACGAACGACTTTGCACTGGCCGAAGAGGTGACGCTGGCGGGCGGCCACGAACGGCGCCCGGACCTCGTGATCTATCTCAACGGTCTGGCCGTCGGCGTGATCGAGCTGAAACGCAGTTCGGTCGAAATCGGAGATGGCGTCCGGCAACTCATCACCAATCAAGAAGGGATCTTCAACAAGGGATTCTTCAGCACGGCGCAACTCCTTCTCGCCGGCAACGATGCACAGGGGCTGCGTTACGGCACGGCTGGAACGCCGGAACAGTACTATGTGACGTGGAAGGACGAGACGCCTCCGTCGCTGGACCCTGCGCCGCTCACAACTGGCGCAAGACTCGACCGGCCACTGGCCCAGATGTGCAACAAGGCCCGCCTGCTCGACTGGATGCGGAACTTCATGGTCTTTGACGCCGGACAGAAGAAGGTGCCCAGGCCGCACCAGTTCGTTGGCGTGAAGAAAGCGCAGGCTCGCATCGACAGGCGTGAGGGCGGCGTCATTTGGCACACCCAAGGCAGCGGGAAGAGCATCGTGATGGTTCTGCTCGCCAAGTGGATTCTCGAGCAGGATCCGGACGGCCGCGTCCTCATCGTGACCGACCGCGACGAGTTGGACAAGCAGATCGAAGGCGTCATGAAAAACGCCGGGGTGGTCAGCCAGGATGCCCCGTCCCCCCGTGTCACGACGCGCGCACAGTTCGTAGAGAAACTCGGCGCTGCGACGCCGCGACTGCTTTGCGCCCTGGTCCACAAGTTCGACCCGGACGACATGAAGGGGGAGCCACCGCCGGTTTCAGGCCGTTTCTACGTGTTCGTCGACGAGTGCCACCGCACGCAGGGCGGCGACATGAACCGGCAGATGAAGCGCTGGCTGGAGGGAGCGGTGTTCATCGGCTTCACGGGTACGCCGCTGTTGCGCAAGGACCGGCGGATGACGCGGGACGTCTTCGGCACGTACATCCACACCTACAAATTTCACGAGGGCGTGGCCGACGGTGTCATCCTCGATCTGAGGTATGAAGCGCGTGACGTGCCGCAGCGCCTCACCTCCCAAGACGCCGTTGACCGCTGGTTCGAGCAGAAAACCCGGGGTCTGAACGACTTCCAGAAAGCGGTATTACGCCGGCGCTGGGCGACGATTCACGAGCTGACGAGTTCAGCGGAGCGTAAGCAGCGGATCATCGCCGACATCGTCGGCGACTTCAGTCTCAAGCCGCGACTTGCCAGCGACCGCGGCACTGCGATCCTGATCGCGGCCTCGATTTACGATGCCTGCCACTACTACCGGCTGTTCCAGAACACGGCCTTCGGACCGAACTGCGGGATCGTTACCTCCTACGAGCCGAACCACAACGCGATATCCCGCGAACCGCCCCAAAGCGACGAACGGTACAAGTTTGATACCTATACCAAACACGTTCTCGCGGACCGCCAGACCACCAAGCAGTACGAGGATGAAGCCAAGCGCCGGTTCATCAAGGAGCCGGCTCGGATGAAGCTGCTGATCGTCGTGAGCAAGCTGCTCACCGGGTTCGATGCGCCAAGTTGCACCTACATCTACCTAGACAACCAGTTGCGCGACCACAATCTGTTCCAAGCCATTTGCCGCACGAACCGCCTCGACGGCGACGATAAGCAGTACGGCCATATTGTGGACTTCAAGGAGCTGTTCAGCGAAGTGGAGGAGGCTATCGCCGTCTACAGTTCCGACGAGCTGGACACCGATCAGGGCAACGGAGGCGACAACAACGTTCAACTCAAGGACTGGCTAGTCGAGGGCAGGAAGAAACTGGACGAGGCCCGCGAGGCGCTGGGCTATCTCTGCGAGCCGGTTCCGCCACCACGGGAACTTGAGCAGTACCTGCACTACTTCTGCGGCGAAGCCGCAGACCCGAACGCGCTGGGTAACACTGAACCTTTACGTATCTCGTTCTACAAGGCTGTGGCCGACTATGCGCGCGCGTTCGCCACCGTGACGCAGGATCTGACCGACGCCGGGTATTCCGACACCGAGGCGGCCACCATTCGCAATGAGGTCAAGTTCTACGACGAGATCCGGTCTGCGGTCAAGAGGGTCTCGGGCGAGGAACTGGACATCAAGCCATACGAATCCGACATGCGACAACTGCTGAATATGTATGTCCAGGCTGACCCCGCCACGGACCTCGGTGCGCTCAGCGGGCTGACTCTTACGGAGGCGATCGTCAAGACCGGCATCCACGACGCCGTCGCTCGCAAGCTGAACACCACGGGCACGCTATCGAGGAGAGCGGTTGCC
>JAPOYI010000108.1 GCA_026706665.1 Gammaproteobacteria bacterium
TTGTACACGCTCGTACACACTCGCTAGTATGGATGGACCAAAAACAACCAACTGGAGGTACCAGTGCTCAGGTTCCTAAAGCGAATGACCGTAACGACAGTTGCCGCTATCTGCTTGCTGTCGGCCCAAGGATGTGCGGGCACAGTCGGTGACTACCACTGCGAGTTCTCCGGCGAGATCGGGCACGATCCAGTCATGGGAACTTACGGGGTCGGCACGGCCGTGTGCTATCCGACGTGGAATTCGTCGTCTTCGTCGCCCATGACGTGCACGGGCACGTACTACTTCGCTAGTGGACACGCGGAGGGCTCATGTTCGTAAAGTTGATACGTTTGGTTCTCATCATCACGGTGGGCGCGCTCAGCGCGTGCCAGACCGCGAGGACGCCACTCGTGATCGACTTCAAGTGGTTCGAGAGCGAGCCGGCCTACGCTTGGCTGACCGACTGCATCGGCGAGGAGGCCCTTAAGGCGGGGGATACGTTCGAGGGTCAGTTCACGATAGTTGATGGCAAGACAGCCAAACGGCTGGCGAGCTTGGAGCCCGGCGAATCCCTGACGGAAGAGGACCTCGCGGGGTTGCGTTGCAGGACGGAGTCGTGAGCAACCTCGATAGGAGTATTGAGCGCGCGCGAGTCGGTTGCGACCTGGGCTACTGCTTGCATGAAGACGCTGCTCGTCCGGCCTCTGCCGGCTGCCGCTCCCAGTGGCCGCGGTTGAGGGCGAGGATCTCGGACGGTCCGGCGCGTTCGGGGCGCTGGGAGAGACGGCCGGCGAACTCCGCGATGGCGGTGACGCCCTGGGCGCCGGCAAGCTTGGCCGCCACCGCGACGGCCAGCACGGTCGCCAGCCGGTGCCGGACGCCGCGCGCCGCGCGGTACTCGGGGACCTCGCGCAGGAAGTCTTACAGGCTGCGCAGCCGGTCCTCGGCCGGCGGCTCGGGATCGCCGCGGCCCGCGCCCCCCAAAACGGGCTCGTCGCGGCCGCCGAGCGCCGCCCGCGCACGCGGGCCGAGGGCGCGCGCGTACACCTGCTTCGGCGTGCCGTGCACCGCCCAGCCGCCGTCGTCGCGCGCGTAGCCGCGCGTCTCGCCGAGCAGCGTCCAGTCGCCGCCCGGTAGCAGCCGCCGGCGAACCGCGAGGGGTCCACGAAGGTCTCCGCCACCAGCACCGGATGGCCGCGCAGCGCCTCGAAGTCCGCCGACAGCCGGCGCAGCGACAGCGACCGCACCCGCGACGCCAGGTTGCCGCCGTTGAAGCCCGGAAGGATCAGGAAACGCGTGCGTGTTGTTCGCCACCAGGTGCAGCCGCCGGAACTGCTGCTCCGGCGCCCAGCCGATCCAGTCGTCCCGCGCCTTGACCTTGAAGGCCGCCGCCACCCAGCCCAGCAGCGCCAACCAGCGGCCGCCCGGCATCTCCGCGACATGCCGGACGCCGCCCCCGAACAGGCAACGGAAGCCCAGGTAGTGGTGCGCGTCCATCAGGCGGTCCCACTCCGCCCGTTCCGCGCCGTCCCGGACCGGCCGCACCGAAATGTCCGACAGCGACACCCTGCTCGTCGAAGACGGCCTGCCCATGGCCCGCTCCAGCACAACGACGGACGCAATCCTGCCGTCTTCGCGCTCGCATCCAGTGCCGTCCGCTCCGGCTGCTACGTCAATCCGTTACGTCCGACTACGGAATCGCCCTGTTTGAGCCGGTACAGTCTGTTGACGACATGTGGCGCGCTGGTATAGTGCCTCGGCCAGCTAGGCTTCGAGTCGCAAAGGAGAATCGCTGTGGTAGACGAAACGAGCCAGCGAAACCCCGCTGCCCCGCCGTACACGATCATTGTTAATGGCAGGACAACTTCCGTCGAGTCGGACCACCAGTCATTCAACGCTGTCGTAGACATTGCATTTCCCGATGGTGGGCGAGGTGAGAACATCGCTTACGCCGTTACGTACTACAACGGTAACGATCCCGTTGAGGGAGGTTTGACCGAGGATAGTCCTCCGGTGAAGATTCGCTTCACTCCGCCGTATACGGTGTTCAATGTCACGCGAACTGATCGATCGTAGTCCTGACCTTGCTCGCCTTGAACATGAAGGTTACGAAATCCGCACGACCGACGATGGTTACTTAGTCGTAGATGACGTCCCGTACCTTACGTTCGGGCCTCACGGAAGTAGCGTAAGTCGGGGATCTTTGGTCTTGGTACTAGAGCTGGAAGCTGGAAGAACCGCAAAGCCATCAGATCACGTTGCCTATTGGACGGGGGATCTTCCCTATCAGGCCAATGGGACAAGCCTCGAAGCGAGAATTGGAGGTGACAGTTCGAGTCACATAGCCTCGGTAGGCGAAGCCCGACTACTGTCTGCCCGCGCCGACTATCGCGACTATCACCACAAAGTCACGACGTATGTCCGGCTCCTTGAAGCAGAAGCGCAGACAATCCAGCACGATGTAACTGCTAGAACAGGACGACGCGATGGCACGTAGTCCATTCAAATTCATCGATACGTCAAATTCCAGGGCGTTAACGACCGACCTAGCGCGAAAGCTAGCGAACGAGAAAGTCGCCATAGTCGGGGTCGGGGGGTCAGGCAGCTACGTACTCGATCTCGTTGCCAAAACCTGGGTTCGCGAGATCGTTCTGTTCGACGACGACGTGTTCAAGCAGCACAATGCGTTCCGAGCTCCGGGCGCCTTCTCCCGCAGTGAAGTCGAAGCTGCTGCTACGTCGAAAGCCGTATTCTTCTGCGAGCGCTACTCGCGGATGCGTGACGGAATCCGGGCGGTAGAGAAGCCTATTGGTGAGTCCAACGTCTCGATGCTAGCCGAGTTCGATACGGTGTTCCTGTGTATAGACGGCGGTCCGGTCAAGCGCCAGATTCTCGATACTTGTGAGGCCGCCGGGAATCTACTTGTCGACTGCGGGATGGGAATCTACCGAGCTGAGCCTGGTGGTCCTCTCATGGGCACACTCCGCGTTTCGACGTTCTTCCCCGAACACCACGACCACGCGCCGGACTGCATCGACTTTGTGAAGGACGGAGCGCTAGGGGAGTACGAGCGGAATGCGCAGATGGCCGAACTCAACGCTCTGAACGCAACCCTCGCCGTCATCAAGTGGAAGAAACTCCGTGGCTTCTACAGTGATCTCGGCAACGAACTCGACTGCAAGTACGTCCTGGATGGGAACCGACTCATCAACAGCTTCGCTATTGACACGTGCGACACTTCCGACTGACACCAGTCTTTGTCGATGCAATCCCGTCTTCCCTCGAAGAAGGCAAGCTCTATATTTCATGCCAGTATCGTTCGGTCATGCATCTGTGTGCGTGCGGGTGTGGCGTTGAAGTCAGCACGCCCCTTCACCCTACAGGCTGGAAAGTCACATTCAACGGCAAGACTGTGAGCCATCCGTCGGTCGGAAGCTGGAGCGAGAAGTGCCAGTCACACTACGTAATCCGCGACAATCGACTACGGCAGCGTCCGGTTCCTCGGCTACGACTCCGACTCCGGCGTATATCAGCTGTTCGGATGCAGCGGCTAGCCGTCTCCCCACCCGAGCTGTAGCTTCGGCACTCACACCGCGGTCACGCTACCCCAACTGCCACCACGACGAGGATCGGACATGGCGTACGACCTCCCGTTGTTGCCCGACGACCTCAATTCCCAGGATCCGCTCCACGTCACAACCATGGGTGCCTACCGCGGGTCGGACGGCACCTCCGCGTACCTGGTATGGGGCGACGGCGACCACCGAGTTGTACTACGCTTCCCACACAAGGCAATCCTCGGGGCTTACGCCAAGATGCTTCTCGACCAAGTGGAACCGTCGCTCCAACAACAGATCCTCGACGCATTGCACCGCATCGCGAGTACGTTGGATGAAACGCGCCCACCGTCCGGGTAGTTCGGGCGGCTGGGACCGGTTGACGAACGAACGGCAGCGCCAAGGAGTCACGGGAAACGTCCTCATTACTGGGATTCACTGATGGTGCTGTAACCGAACGCCGTAATTCCCCCTTTGAACTGCCCGCGCCGCAGTATCGACTCCGTCACGCCGGCCGCCATCGCCGGTGTTGTGCCCAAGGTTTGGTGGAATCGGACGAAGTTGTAGGTCCAGAAATGCAGCGCCACGGCATGAGCGTGCATCTCCACCTACTTACTGAAGGCGTTGGTTTTGCGCGTGAATCTTCTCATGCACATCCGCATGGTCAGGTTCTGCCGCTCGATGTAGGACGTCGGCCGCAGCCTTTCGCGGGTTGCCCGAAATCGTCGTGGTGTAGACGTTGGGGCTCTCCCGCGAACTGCCCGATGTCCCGTACAGCTCGACCAAAACCGCGTAGTCGATCCGGTTGCCAGCAGGGCGGATGCTACCGGCAAAGCCGACAGCCCCACTGCCCCGCAAGCTGCGATCAGCGCAGGCATGCTGCTGTAGTCTTCGGCTCCCATGGCTATGTCGGCCACATGGTGAACGCGACGATGACCACGAGGGTGGCCACCGAGAACGTGATCGAGATGGCGTGGTAGACGTTGAGTCTGGACGGGTACCAGAGCTTCTCGAATAACGGATCGTGGTTCTTGGACATTCACACTCTCCCTGCTAGTCGCAGTACGAACTGTTCTGGTAGACCAACAGCCCGAGTCCGAAGATGCCGATCCCTATCGACACCGGGGGCAAAGTATGCCAGTCCGATGGCCGCGGCTCCAACCGCAGCCGCCGTCCCCGCATGGCACCACGGCGACCGTCCATCGTCCTTGCACATGTTGGTCGGATCGGTGGGGCAGGCATCCGCGTTGTCCGGCGTGCCGTCGCAGTCTTGATCTTGGGCCGCGTTCCCGCCAGCGTTCATGTAAACGTCCCCGCAAGCCCACGCATCGCCGCCCACCGTGGGGACGATGTCCCACGTTGGTACGACAAGGAAGCCGAGAGCAACTGCGAATACAGTGATGCGCGCGTGTTTTAGAAGCCAGTTCATAGTGTTTTCCCCTTGATTGTTGCTTGGCGCTCTGGCGCGCCAAGGCGAGACCGTGTCGTTTCAATCGCGAACAAGCGGAAACGACCCCTGCACGACCTAGGTGACTGCCGTAGTTCGCTTCCGCAAATCCGCTATTGCGGAGACTACATGGCCCTTTTTCGATGCGCGCAGGCCGTTTTCCGTGCTCCGTCATTGTCCGCATGATGCGCCCCGATTCCTTGCGGAGGCGCCTCAGCTCCTTCGCCGCCCTGGCGGCCCCTTTCTTCCGTCGCGCCCGCTTCGCGGCGCCGTGCGCGGGCCGGCGCTTCGACCGGCCGTCGGGCGTCTGGACGCCGAAGCACAGGCGCGCGGTCGTCCCCGCCGCCGCGTCCTGGTCGCGGATGTAGCGCAGCATCGTCTCGATCCGCTTCCAGCGGCCTTCGACCATGATCTCGGCGTGCGTCGCCCCGGCGGCGCGCATCGACTGCGCCGCGCCGATCCGGAACGAGTGGCCGGACACGCGCCCGCCGATCCCCGCGGCGGCGGCGCGGCGCTTGACGATGTCCCGCAGGCTGCGGCCGCCAAGTCGGCCGTCCCCGACGGCGCCCGACCTGTGGACGCGGCGGAACAGAGGACCGTCGTCGATGCCCGTGGCCTTCAGCCAGCGGCGCACTAGCGCCGCCGCCGGCGTGCCGGCGTAGTGAGTGCTCCCCTCGCCCTCCTGGTCGGTCTTGCTGCGCCGGACGTGCACCAGCAGGCCGCCGTCCTCGGCGAACGAGAGGTCGCCGATGTCTAGCGCCGACGCCTCCGAGACGCGCAGCAGGCAGGCGGAGGCGATCCGGATGTAGAGCGCGTCGCGGATCCCCGCGAGGTCCCCTCGGGCGGCAGCCACCTTCGCCATGCGCTTGGCGTCCCGCCAGCCGATGCCGTCGACCTGGCCCGTGCCGCGGCCCGCGCCGTTGCGGCGGAATGCGGCCAGCGACCGGACCGTCAGCTCGCCGACCGGCGACGGCGCGTCGTCCCGGTCGGCGCGGTCCTCGACCGCCGAGACCACGACGACCGCGTAGTTGGGCGACAGCCCGCGTGCGAACATGTGGTCGAGGTAGGCCGCCACCTCGGCGTCCGTCTCGCGTCTTCCGGCGCGCCACCTGTCGAAGCCCCGGACGGCACGGCGGTAGGTCTGGCGCGTGCCGGCGGCGTGCTTCTCGTCGGCGAGGCGCTTGGGCAGCTGGTCGTCGCGACCGCGGGTGTGGATGGTCTTCGAGCTCTTGTCGGCCTTGGCGGCCGGATTGCGTTCCCGCACGTCTTGCTCCCTGTCTGGTTCCTGGTAGGCGGATCGCCCGTCCGACGCGCCATCGACGGTGTCGGTGCCAGCTGCCCGGAGCCGCTGGCCGGTCGGTCCGGCAACCCCGGACGGTCTTACGCGGCTGACGCGGTGCGGTTCAAGCGGGACCTGCAAACGAGCCGTGCCGCTCCAAAGCGCACTCGCCCGCCTTCCGCCGCTCTCGAGAACTCCGCAAGAGCGGATTTGCGGAAGGTTCCGCAAATCCCTGATTCCACTGGCTTTAGACGCCTCCTCGGGCGTCTACCGACTCGTTTTGGTCCGACGATGGCGCGGCTCGCGAGCTTTGCGGCCGGCCCCAACTCCGACCCGATGGACGACGCCAGACGGATCGCCCACGA
>JAPOYI010000236.1 GCA_026706665.1 Gammaproteobacteria bacterium
CTCACTTTGCGTTGGAATCGCATCTCAGCTTTAGGCTCATCTCGCGTTGGACAAGACTCACTCTCGCATGACCATCTCGGCAGCGCTATCATGTAAGCGTCCTAGTGATAACATTCCACAAATGATCCGAACTCAGATTCAGCTGGAACCAAGCCAGTACGAACGCCTGAAGGCTCTTGCCACGCGTCGCTCAATATCCGTCGCCAAACTGGTGCGAGAGGGCGTTGACCATGTATTGGCAAGCGAGAAGACCGACGCCAACTGGGAACGGTTTCTGGGCGCCGCGGGCACCTTTCGCTCGTCCGATGGCGCGTCCGACGTCGCCAGGCAACACGATGACTATCTTGCGAAGGCGTATTCGTGACGGATGTCTTCGTCGACACGTCGGCGATCTATGCGCTGTTGGTAGAGGACGATGAATGCCATCAACCGGCGCGTGTCGCCGCCTCCTCATTCCGCGAACTCGGCACCAACCTGGTCACATCTTCGTTCGTCGTCCTCGAAACCGTTTCGCTGCTGCAGGCGCGCATAGGCGTGGAAGCCGTGCGTGTCTTCTATGCCGACATGCTGCCGCTATTACACGTCCTGTACATGGACGAAGGCTTGCTGCACCGGGCCATGGAGGCTCTTCTTGCTGCTTCCGAGCGGCGCGTAAGCCTCACCGATTGGACCAGCATCACTCTCATGCAGGATCGGGGCATCGCCTTGACGTTCGCTTTCGACGAAGACCTTGCGAGACATGGAGTCGTTCTCTTGCCCTCAGGCACCCGATAGGCTGACTTCGATGCGCGCCTATCTCGACATTCTCCGGGACGTGCTCGAGCACGGCGAGCGCCGCGAGGACCGCACGGGGGTCGGCACGCTCTCCCGGTTCGGCTACCAGATGCGCCACGCCATGGCCGACGGGTTTCCGGCGGTGACCACGAAGAGGCTCGTCTGGAAGTCCATGGCCTCGGAACTGCTCTGGTTCGTGTCCGGCTCGGACAACATCAACGACCTGAAGGCGATCTATCCACACAACAGGCTCTGGGACGGCAACTACGGCGACTACCTCAAGCGCCTCGGCGTTTCCGGGAACGACGGGTCGATGGGCCGCATCTACGGAGCGCAGTGGCGGCGCTGGGACGGCGGTGTCGACCAGTTGCAGGAGGCCATCGACCTGATCCGACGCGATCCCGGTTCGCGCCGCATCATCGTCAACGCCTGGAATGCATCCGAGGTCCAGCCGCGGGATGTCGCGCTACCGCCCTGTCACAGCTTTTTCCAGTTCTACGTGGCGGGCGGCAAGCTCTCGCTGCACATGTACCAGCGCTCGGCCGACCTGTTTCTCGGCGTCCCGCTCAACATCGCGTCCTACGCCCTGCTGCTGCACATGGTGGCGCGAATCACGGACCTGGCGCCCGGCGACTTCATCCACACGCTGGGCGATGCCCACATCTACCTGAACCACCTGGATGCCGTCAGGCGCCAACTCGCACGAGATCCCTATCCCTTGCCGGCGCTTGAGATCGACGATCGCGGCCAGCGTGAGATCGACGACTTCCGATTCGACGACTTCCGCCTCGTCGACTACCGGTGCCATCCGGCCATCAGGGCTGAAATGGCGGTCTGACAGAACGAATTCGCTTAAGGCGCCGCCTTTCGATCACCAAGCGCCACCCCATCCTCCGCGAACGCTCTGGCCGGGGCATGGCGAATGCGGATTGTCTCGTCAGCGCGGGCGCCGGGCTCGCCCATCGGGCCGAACTGCTGTTCCGCAAATGCCATGTGCCCATGATCGAAGATGACCGCCGTGCTGGCGCGGGTACCGTAGTCCTTTCCCCGCAGGAACGCCGGTGTTGCGGGGCGGGCGCTCTCGGGTTCACTGCCGACGGGGCCGTAGTCCGAGGACTCGTCCCGAAGCACCTTGAGCAGATCGCCGGTCGTGGCGGTAGCCGCGATCGACCTCAATCTCGCGATACCCCGCGCGGACTTCGGCCACACGTCGTCAAGGGGCGAGTTGGCAATGCCGTAGACACCGGTTTGCAGCACCCGGGTTTCTCCCGTGCGATTGCACGCATAGACGAGATCGTCGCCGTCGAAGGCGAGGAGGTTGAATCCCTGGTAGCGAGCGCCATCGACCCCGGCGGCGTAAGCACGCGCCGCCACATCTCCTTCCAGGAAACCCCGCGCCAGGTCACCGCGTGATGCCGGCGGATTTTCCGGGCGAAGAAAGTCGGTGTAGTTGGTCACGGCGGCGAAACGACCGGTTGTCGACACCGCGAGCCAGGTGCCGCCCGCGACGAGGTCGCGTCCGCCGAAGATGTGCGGCGAGTCGTCCCAGTATCGTGCCGCATCGGACGGCCTGGCGTAGAATTCGTCCCGGTTCGCGGCCACCACGAGGGGACGGGCCGGGGACGTTCGATACGCAAATAATATAAGGCACACTGTCTAAGCGGCAGTTCGGGAATAAGGCGCGAAGTTTAGCATGCACTACCCGGCCATTGACCCCATCGCCCTGCAGCTCGGGACGTTCGCGCTGCGCTGGTACGGTCTCATGTACCTGCTCGCTTTTGGCGCCTTCTACCTGCTCGGCAGGGTTCGAGCCGGGGATCGCGGATTCACCTCTGCCGATGTCTCCGACCTCGTCTTCTACGGCGTCGCCGGTGTAGTGCTCGGCGGACGTATCGGCTTCGCGTTCATCTACGGTTTTGACCGACTCGCCGGCGACCCGCTCTGGTTGTTCCGCATATGGGAAGGCGGCATGTCCTTTCATGGCGGGCTGCTCGGCGCCATCGGGGCCGTCTGGCTGCAGGCGCGGATCAAGGGACGCACGTTTCTCGAAGTGGCGGATTTCACCGCGCCGCTCGTACCCCTCGGGCTCGGTTTCGGCAGGCTGGGCAACTTCATCAATACCGAGTTGCCCGGACGCATCACGGAATCGGCTCTTGGCGTCCACTTCCCCTGCGCGGCCGTGCGGGAACTGACCGCGACGTGCTTCGGAGAGTTCGAGGCGGTCACCCGCCACCTGTCAAGCCTCTACCAGGCCATCGGTGAGGGCCTGGTGCTGTTTGCCATCATCTGGCTCTATTCCGGGCGCACGCGAGCCACAGGTTCCGTCGCGGGCATATTCCTCCTCGCCGGCGGAATCCTGAGGTTTGCCACCGAGTTCTTCCGTGAACCCGATCCCCACCTGGGCCTGTTCCTGTTCGACACGCTCTCCATGGGCCAGATTCTCTCGCTCCCGGTGGCGGCATTCGGCGTCTTTCTCATGGCTCCACGCCGGGCCAACCCATGACGTTCACTACGACTCTCACCCTTTCGCCATGAAGCTCTCATTGATCTGGGCCATGTCCCGCAACCGCGTCATCGGCCGAAACAACCGGCTACCGTGGAAATTGCCGAAGGACTCCCGCTTCTTTCGGACCATCACCATGGGCAGACCGGTCATCATGGGGCGCCGGACGTTCGAGTCCCAGGGCCGACCCTTGCCGGGACGCACCAACATCGTCCTCACACGTTCGGGATTCACGCACGATGGGGTCCGGATCGCCTCGACCCTGGACGCCGCCCTGGAGATCGCCGAGAGCCAATGCCTGATCGACGGAGTGGAGGAGTGTTTCGTAACGGGAGGCACCGACATTTACGCCCTGGCCTTGCCGCGGGCGGACCGCCTCTACGAAACGCTGATCGACGCCGAGGTCGACGGCGATACCTTCTTCCCGCCGTACGACCCTTCAGAATTCACGCTGGTCGCGCAGGAGGATTTCGATGCGGACGAGGAACACGCGTTTCCTTTCTCGATTCGGGTTCTGGATCGGGGAAAATGAGACTGGGGAAGGAGCATGCGCGCGTGGAGTCAAAGTACATCGACTTCATCCCGAACCAACATGAGTACGGGCACTTCTGCGTCCGGAAGTCCATCCCGCATCTCCGGCACGCCGGTCTCCGACTGGTCAACTGATGTTCCGATCGACTTCAGTCCTTGCCCTTCCAGCGCATGGAATCTCTGTCTACCATCAAACGTCAACACACCGAATGTCTCGTCAATACCGGTTGGTCTCAGAATGGCGGTTCGTTCATCGGCGGTAATCCTCACCGGCATGAAGGCGGGATTCCCGCCGACCGCGGCAATCACTATCCACGAGAAGGTCCCTTTGTCGTCGCGCCCGGGATACTTGGCGCTCTCCGCCTCGACTCGGCGTTCGCTCGGCGTCCGTCGGGTCGCATCATCAAGCGCCGTTCCCTCGTAGACTTGGGAAGCGAAGCGGATTGTCAGCACTTCCTTCATCTTCATCTTCATGATGTAGTACGTCGAGCCGCCCATGTCGGCTTTCAAAACTGGGTAGAGATTCAGATTCTTCTCCTTGCAAGTGCGCCTTGTCCGCCCTCACACACCTTTACACAATACTGTATGGATGTCCATATAAAAATCCTCGAAGGTCATCGAAGGGAGGAACGCGAATGGAGAGGAGCAGCAAGTATTCCCCGGCGCAATACGGGTGCCGCCCCGGGCAACATCCACCATCACTGCGATCCCTGGTCGCGCATGCGGCCTTGGTCTGCATGTGCGCCACCGCGGCCGGACAACCACCGGACCGCGCCGTTGTCGGCCAACTAGAGATCGAGGGCGTCCCGCCGGTTCCCGAGGCGCTGCTGGCGAGACTGCGACCGTATCAGAACACCCGCCAGGCGAGTTTTCTCGGGTGGATCGGCGATGGCATCCTGATCGGCACACGATTCGGCAACACCACCCAACTGCATCGCGTGGAGACGCCGCTGGGCGCCCGACGGCAGCTCACCTTCTTCGACGAACCCATAGGGGCGGCACACGTCAGTCCCGTGCCTGTGCCCGAGGGATTCATCTACGCCAGGGACGTCGGCGGCTCGGAATTCTACCAGCTATTCCGGTTCAACTTCGCAAGCGGGGAATCGAAGATGCTCACGGACGGAAAATCCCGTTACTCCGGCGTCGTGTGGTCGAAAGACGGCCAACGGTTCGCGCACACGACCACGGAGCGCAACGGCGTGGACTGGGACATCCACATCCAGGACCTGGCCGGCAGCACGACGGTTGCGCTTGCGGCCGGGGGGACCGGCTGGCGCGCAACCGACTGGTCACCGGACGGAGAGCGCCTGCTCGCGATCCACTACATCTCCATCAACGAGTCGTACCTCTATGAAGTGGAGCCAGGCACCGGCGCGGCGACGCGGCTGCTGTCCGACGCGCCGTCCGCCGCGATCACCAATGCCCGGTACGACGACACCGGGGGCTACGTATTCTTCGCCTCGGACATGCATGTGGAAGCCGTTGCGCTACACAGGATGCGCCGCGCGGACGGCGTCACCGAAGTGGTCGCCGAGGACTCACGCTGGGGTGTGGAAGGATTCGCCATCGGCGGCAACCGCCTGGCCTTCACCACCAACGAGGACGGCGTCAGCCGCCTGCGCGTTCTGGAATTGCCCGGCCTTGTGCCGGCTCCCCTGCCCGATCTGCCGGACGGCATCTATTTCTCCCTGAGGTTCTCGGCGGATGGCAACCGACTCGGGTTCGCGGTGAACCGGGCATCCGCGCCGACGGATGTCTACAGCATCGACTTTGCGGAAGCCACGCTGACCCGCTGGACCCGGAGCGAACCCGGCGGCCTGCGCGAAGAGAACATGGCGGAGCCGGAGCTGGTTCACTATCCCGCCTTCGACGGGCGCGAGATCCCGGCGTTCGTCTACCTGCCAACCGGGCATGGTCCACATCCCGTGCTGATAGAGATCCACGGCGGTCCCGAAGGCCAGTATCGGCCCCGGTTTTCCTCCGCGACGCAGTTCCTGGTCAACGAACTGGGCATCGCCGTCGTCGCGCCGAACGTGCGCGGTTCCGCCGGCTACGGCAAGGCGTACCTGAAACTCGACAACGGCTACCTGCGAGAGGACAGCGTGAAGGATATCGGCGCCCTGCTCGACTGGATCGCCACCCGGGACGATCTCGACGCGGAACGCGTCGTCGTCTCGGGCGGATCCTACGGCGGCTACATGGTGCTCGCCTCGCTGGTGCATTTCGGGGATCGCCTGACGGCGGGCGTCGAGCGTGTCGGCATCAGCAACTTCGTCACGTTCCTCAAGAACACGCAAGGCTATCGGCGGGACCTGCGCCGCGCCGAATACGGGGACGAGCGCGATCCCGACATGCGTGACTTCCTGCAGCGCATCTCGCCGCTGAACCAGGTCGAGAAGATCGGCAGACCGATGTTGATCGCGCAGGGACTGAACGACCCAAGGGTGCCGGCAAGCGAGAGCGAACAGATCGTCGCCGCCCTGCGCGAGCGCGACGTGCCGGTGTGGTACGTGCTCGCGCGCGACGAGGGGCACGGCTTCCGGAAAAAAGTGAACCGTGACCACCTGACGGCCGCGACGGCGCTGTTCCTCGAGCATCACCTGCTGAACGGCACGGCCGAGCACGCGCCTGGCGGCGTCGTCAACCAGGACGCGACGGCGGAATAGAGTTCTGTTGCAGGAAAACTGCTGATAGAAGTATGATTTTCTGCATTCGATTTTCATATCTGTGTTTCCATGCGAATCTCCGAACGCGGGCAAATCACCATTCCGAAGAAACTCAGGGATCAGTTCGGCATGAACCACAACGTCGAAGTGGAGTTGACGCCCACCCGGAACGGCCTGCTGATCCGCAAGCGATCCGCAGTCGATCACCCCGTCGAGGGCATCTACGCGATACTTGGCCGCGGGGGCAGCACCGACGACCACCTCGAGGAGATTCGTGGCCGGTGATAACGGCGGTGGACACCAGCGTTCTGCTGGATGTATTCCTGCCTGATGACCGGCATGGCGAGCGGTCGAAGCAACGGCTTCGGACGGCGTACGACGATGGGGCAATCATCGTCTGCGATATCGTCTATGCGGAACTCGCGGCGTTCTTTCGCGATCGGGACGCGTTGGACGGCACACTGCGGGCGATCAACGTGAGCGGGTCGCGGATCGACGCGTCCATCGCACACGAAGCCGGGCTGCGCCGGAGGCGTTACCGCGAGGCTGGCGGACCGCGAAAACGGATAATCTCGGATTTCCTTATCGGCGCGCATGCGATGATCGCCGCGGATGCCTTCCTTTCGCGCGACCGCGGATTCTTTTCGACCTATTTCCCGGAAATGGTTTTCCGAGCGAATACACACGCGTGACGTTTCGCGGTCATGCCACGAGGGGCGTGGGGGCTTTCGCAAGAAAGTGAACCGGGACTACCTGGCGGGCGCTGTTCCTCCAGCATCGCATGCTGAACGGCGACGATCCCGACAGTGCCGTAAACTAGAGCGTTGGCTCTTCCCCGAAACAAGAGAGGCGAATCGTGGCGAACGAAACCGACAACAAGTGGATCGGCAAGAGAACGATCCGGCCCGACGGCGAAGACAAGGTAACGGGTCGCGCGAACTTCGGCGCGGATTTCGCGCAGCCTCACATGCTCTGGGGGAAGATACTCAGAAGTCTTCACCCGCACGCCCGCATCAAGTCCATCAACCTCGAGCGGGCCGCCGCAGCCGAGGGTGTCAGGGCCGTCATGTGCGGCGACGACCTGGTGCACTTCCCGGTGGATATCCCGGCGCCTGCCGGCCCCCAGGACCTGCGTTATGTCAGCCGCAACGTCATGGCGCGCGACAAGGCGCTCTACGCGGGTCACGCCGTGGCGGCGGTGGCGGCGACATCGGCCCGCGCCGCGGAAGCCGCGCTAGACCTCATCGACGTCGAGTACGAGGTGCTGCCCTGGGTGATCGACGTCGAGGAAGCCATGCAACCGGACGCACCGGTGCTGCACGAGTTCATGTACACCCAGGGCGTCGATCCGCAGCCGTCCAATCCCTCCAACATCTCCAGTCGGTCCGGGTTGACCCTCGGGGACGTGGACGCGGGCTTCGAGGAAGCGGACATCGCCATCGAGCGGCACTTCAAGACCAAGCCCGTCCACCAGGGCTACATCGAGCCTCACGCCTGCCTGGTCGACGTATCCCCCAGCGGTCAGGCCACCATCTGGAGTTCGAGCCAGGGCCAGTTCATGGTGCGCAACGTGACGGCCAAGATGACCGGCGCGAAGCTGTCCGACATTCGCGCCATCCCGGCCGAGATCGGCGGCGGTTTCGGCGGCAAGACCATCATCTACCTGGAACCCCTCGCCTACACCCTCTCGCGCAAGGCCGGCGCGCCGGTGAAGATGGTGATGACGCGCGAAGAGGTGTTTCGCGCCACGGGACCGACCGCCGGATCGTCGAATACGGTCAAGATCGGCGCTCGCCGCGACGGCCGGATCACCGCGGCCCGGGCGACGTTCCGCTTCCAGGCGGGCGCATTCCCAAGCTCGCCGATACGCGGGGCGTCGAACTGCGCCTTCTCGGCGTACGCCATCGACAACGTCAAGGTGACCGGCTACGACATCGTCGCGAACCGGCCAAAGTGCAACGCCTATCGCGCGCCGGGTTCGCCCATCGCGGCGTTCGGCGTCGAATCCGTCATCGACGAACTGGCCGCCGAACTCGGCATCGACCCCATCGAGTTCCGGCTCATGAACGCCGCCCGGGAAGGCACGCGCGCGGCATACGGGCCGACGTTCCGCCGCATCGGCTGCGAGGAAACGCTACGCGCCGCGCAGTCGCATCCCCACTACTCGGCTCAAAAAGGAAGGCTCACGGGACGCGGTGTCGCCTGCGGCGGCTGGATGAACGCCGGCGGCGAATCGAGCGCGCAGATCAACGTCAACGAGGACGGCACCGTCGCCATCACGACCGGCCACCCGGACATCGGCGGCTCCCGCGCTTCGATGGTGAACATCGTGGCGGAGATCCTGGGCATCCATTACCGCAACATCAGCGCCCAGGTCGGCGACACCAACACCATCGGCTACAGCGCCAGCACCGGCGGCAGCCGCGTGACCTTCGCGGCCGGCGCAGCGGTCTGGCAGGCCGCCGAAACCATGGTGGAGCAACTGCGGGAACGGGCCGCCATGCTGTGGGATATAGACGTGGACGCCGTGGACTGGAAGGACGGCCACGCCCATCCCGCGGGCTCCAACGCGGGCGAGTTCGAACCGCTTTCGCTCGCCGAACTGGCATCCAGGGCCGCGCTCACCGGCGGCCCCATCGCGGTGCAGACCTCGGTCAACGCGCAGGGTCCCGGGCCCGCCTTCGCGACCCACATCTGCGACGTGGAAGTCGATGAAGAGACCGGCCGCGTGGACATCACGCGCTATACGGCGGTGCAGGACGCGGGGCGGGCGATACACCCCGACTACGTGGAGGGTCAGATGCAGGGCGGGGTCGCGCAGGGCATCGGCTGGGCGTTGAACGAGGAGTACATCTACGACGAGGATGGCCACCTGGAGAATCCGGGCTTCCTCGACTATCGCATTCCCGTCGCCTCGGACCTGCCCATGATCGACACCATCGTCGTCGAGGTGCCGAACGACGCGCACCCGCACGGCGTTCGAGGCGCTGGCGAAGTGCCTATCGTGCCGCCCATGGCCGCGGTGGCCAACGCCATCCACGACGCGACCGGATTGCGGCTCGGCGAACTGCCCATGTCGCCGCCCAGGGTCCTCGCAGCACTCGCCACCAAAGGGGAGAACGCCGACGCCTGATGCGCCCGCAAACCAGCGGGCGCGGCGCCATCAGTGTCAGGCGGCGGGTCGGGGCATGGCAATTGCACCGAACGAAACGGTGCCACGAGAACGGGTTGACCTGCAAGGATGTTCAGTCGGCCCTTGGCAAAGGTTCCCTCCTCGCGGATCTGCCGCATGTCGTCCCACCCGGCGCGGAGCAGTGCGGAGTGACGTACTTCGTACAGATGTCGCGTTCGCAGAGGTGTCGCTTGCCGAGACCGTCAACCGACCACAAGCGGTCAAGGGCGTTCGTCGCCCGCCAGGGCCGAAGCAATGTCCGTTCGGGCGAAGTCGTCTCCCTTGAACAGGAGCGGCTCGCCCGTTGTTTCGGCCAGGGCGTAGGCGAAGCAGTCGCCAAAGTTGAGCCCTGCCGGATGGTTTCCTTTCCCGAAGCGTCGCCAGGCGCGGCGAGCCTCGACAAGTTGCTCTGCCGTCACTGGCGCCAAGTTTATGCCGGTGCTTTCGAGAAACGCGTCGAGTTCGTCTCCCGCGGCCACGCCTCCGCGACCTTCGAGAACGATGGACGCCTCTAGGGAAGGTCCGAACAAGCGCTCTAACCGACGAGCGGTCTATGGAAAATCAATGCGTTACGAATGACTTGGTGCCAATCACCCGACTTGATCAGACCATCCCTAGCGCGTTTGCCACCGACATGCGGCACTTGGGGGGTCATTGCGATCACCTGCTCAAACTCCGGCGAATCCGGCTCTCGATAGAGAACGCGAGCAAGGCCGAGCTATCGACTATCAATGGGGCAAACCCCGCTGGTCATAGAGCAGATCCCCGTGCTCGACAGCGGACGGCCCAGGCTTCAGGAGGCGCGCGCAACGGTCGGCGATGACCCGCATTTCGCGAAGCCTTTGCGAGGCACTGCGGGCGCGATGCTCTCTATCGAGCCGCTCCCGTAGCGCAATTGTGATAGCGCCGGTCATGGTTTCACCGGTCAGACGTGCGAGTTCACCGGCAAGCTGGCAGGTTTCGTCGTTCTTGATATTGAGACTCATGGCAGTCACTAGGTAGACCGTCGAGAATGCGTCTACCCTATGCGGGGACGCGTCTCGGTGCAAGCGCTCGTACTGGAACGCGCTCGTACTGGAACAGCGCTCGTACTGGAACAATGTGACGCATTCGCATTGTCACAGCGCAAGCGCTGCCAGTGCAACGCCTATCGCGCGCCGGGTTCGCCTATCGCGGCGTTTGGCGTCGAATCCGTCATCGACGAACTGGGCGCCGAACTCGACATCGACCCGATCGAATTCCGCCTCATGAACGCCGCCCGGGAGGGCACACGGGCCCGACGTTCCGCCGCATCGGCTGCGAGGAGACGCTTCGTGCCGCCCAGGGCCATCCCCACACTCGGCTCCAAAGGGACGGTTGACCGGCCGCGGCATTGCCTGCGGCGGCTGGATGAACGCCGGCGGCGAATCGAGCGCGCAGATCAATGTCAACGAGGACGGCATCAATCACGGATTGTCCGGAGCCGAGGGTCCAGGTGCGCTGGTATCGGATCACCAATGACAATGCTGGAAAAATCAGGGTGCCGTTGATTGAACAGGAGGTTCGATTCGTAAGGCGATACGATCGATGGGACCCGCAGGACTGCGGTTTCGCCGCGATCATACCATTCATCACCAATGGTGCGGCTTGCGGTGTAGTCTGTCTCTGACAATACCGGCGCTTCCTTCGGATCGAGTTGTTCCTGCGTGATTTCATCGGGAATTATCACTTCCACGCATACCAGGTTTGGGGGCAGGACGCTCGACTGCCAATGAACGAGATTCTCGAGTACGGCGAGCGCGTAGGTTTCGGCTGCATGTACAACCCATCGGCCGGGGCTGATCCAGCGACTTCCCCAACGATGGGTACCGCTCCCGTCAAAGTAAGGATATTTGGGGCTGACAATCCGGTAGGCGCGGGTATCGGTCTCACGCGGGGAGGCCATGCAGGCCTCGCTCTATGACCTCTTCGACCTCGCGGCCGCCAATCTCCGTGAGTGCGACGTCGAACGGCGTTCGATCATCGAGTTCGGGGTGCGGATTCATCAGAAACCGCGTCGCTGCAGTGCCATCCTCGAACACCGACAGTGCTAGCGCGTAAAGACGCGCAAGGCGTTCCGTCGTTTCGCCGACTTGCTGATTGAATCGATCAACACGCTGGTAGGTCGCCCGCGGCACGATTTTGTTGCGCAACTGCACGGACAGATCCGTACCGCGATTCGGAGCCGCGAGAAACACGAGCAATCGGTCCAACGCGCTCTTTGGCATGCCTTCACGGACGATGGAATCGAGTTCGCGCATATTGCGGACAGTGCGGCCGAGCACACGCCTGCCGCCCAGGACTTTCGCTATTTCGCTGGCTGGTACGCTCATATGAATCAATTGTAGGCTTCATATGAGTCACTATCAAGGAACAACATGACCCATTCGCATTGTCACAGCGCAAGCGCCGCCACGAGGTCGTCGTGTTCGAACGCGCTTGCCATGCGTTCGATCTGCGCCGAGCGGATTCCGACTTCACATGCGACGTCGCGCCATTGCTTCGTGGCGTCAGCGACCTCGCGCAGGACTTCACGCGCGCGATCAAGACGCATTCCGAAGTACGCAGCCGAGCTTTCCACCAAGTCGATAGAGCAAGTACCCTCGTCGAGGTCAATGTTGGTCGACAGGATCCGCGCCTTCACGTCGGTGGGCGTTGGGTTCAGGTCGTAAGCCGGCGACAACGTCCAGCCCGTTTGGTCCCGCAGCACGAACCCATGATTCCGAAGGTGGTCATCGACGTTGGAAACCAGCACATTGAACGCCATGCGGCGAAATAGCGCGACAGCGTCGGATTTCGGTGTCGCCCCATGGCGAGCAAGCGCATCCACGAGTTCCGGATAGCTGCCGCGATCCCCGTCGGAAGCATCCGTCATTGCCAACGCGGACAGGAACGGAATGCGGATGGCGCCAGCGCGGTCAAAGCGTCGGGAAAGAAGAACCGGCTGGCCCAGGACGGTGATGAGGCCATGGTGAGGCGTCTCGATTCCGGCTCTTTCCGCGAGTCGAAGAGCAACCTCCTCCCAGGATTCCAGATCGTACTCGTCGCTTTCCTTCGGGAACTTGGCAATCGAAAGTTGCCCCTGCCCCTCAATGACGGAGGATTTGGGCCGGGCACCGCCGAGCGACGAGCCGGGCGCGAGTATGAGGCGCAGGTCCTCTGCGGTTTCCTCGTTTCGCATCATCCGCTCGGTAACGCGCAGCAGGCGAGGCAGTTCAACGAGCGCGGGCACGCCGGTGTTCGCCGGGGCCTGGAAGACCGCTTCACCCACCCGACGGAAACGCAGCGCGCCAGGCCGCGCAACATCCGTGACACCGAGCAGGTAATCGACTTCGCCAAGCGTACGCACGGTCCGGTTTTCCCGGTCAGCGGATGCGCGTTCAGCCCGACGCATCAACTGACGTCCCCAGGTGTCGGGTGCGGAGTCGCCGATGGACCCGAACAGGCCTCGGTTCGACGGCGAAAACACCCCTGGCGTCAATTGCAGGGCCGGCTCAAGAGCGAAGCGGTTGTGATCTTCGAGCCACGCATCGACGTACTCGAAGGTAACCGTATCGCTTCGTCCACGGACAAGGCGACGCAGCAGACCGACGGGTTGCGTCCGTCCGTTGAGATCCACGTGTACTTCCATGTCATGCATCGCGATGTCGCGTGGCCGGGCGCCGCAGGCGGGCGCGGGCCGGGAGGTCGGCGGCGGCGAGCGCCTGCCCGACCTCGTCATGGCTGACATGGGCCGTTCGACGCAGCCCTTCGAGCAGCCCAAGGGAGTGCAGCACCGACGCGTAGATTCCGATACTGACTCGCGGGTCCCCCTTTTCTATACGCTGTAGCGTTGCTCTAGACGTAAATGCCCGCGCGGCCAGGATGTCCATGGGGAGGCGACGACGAAGACGGGCCTCGCGAAGGTCCGCCCCGAGTTCCCGAAGCGCACGGCGGGCTGCCGCAGGGGGATAATGCGGAGTTGGCATTTATGTATACTTCGTGTATTGCAAAACTTATTTAATGTATTACGAAGTTGACAAAATAGCTACTTGCAGTTGCGGGCGACCGCGGTGAGCCGACCCGCGCGCATAGCGATCTGCGTCAATCCCATGGCGGGGCGCGACGTGCGGCGCCTGGCCGCGCGGGCGACAAACATGACCCACGAGGCGAAACGCGACATGGTGGCGCGCATCGCCGCGGGGGCGGACGCCGTTGGCGCGGGGCACATCTTTGTCGCGCGGGAGCCGTTCCGCATTGCCTCCGAAGCGCTGTCGTTGTTGCCGCTCAGGGCGAAAGTCCACGTGGTCGAGACACCCCTGAGACACGATGCGCGGGACACGGAAGCCGCCGTTCAGGCATTCTTGGAAGCGGGCGTCACAACCATCGTGACGTTGGGGGGCGATGGCACGAACCGCGCCGTCGCTCGCATCGCACGCGACATCAATCTCGTCCCGCTCTCCGTCGGAACGAACAACGTCTTCCCTACGCTGGCCGAACCCACCACGGCGGGCATGGTCGCCGGTCTCGTGGCGGCAGGTCGTCTCGACTCCCTTTCCGGATACGCCGACGCCCGACGGCGCTGCAAGCTGCTGCATGTGCGCCTCACGGACGGAACCACCGACGTCGGACTGGTCGACGCCGCCCTTCTCGCCGGAGATGTCGTCGGCAACATGCTGCCATTCGACGCGAACCGGCTGAGAAGGATCCTGCTGACGCGGTCGGAGCCGGACGCGATCGGCACCTCCGCGATCGGCGGCCTGATCGATGTCGTCGATGCCGACAATGATTGCGGTCTGCTGGTAGAACTCGGAGGCAACCGGGGAGGACGCGTCGTAAACGTACCTCTCTCTCCGGGTCTCTTCAGCCACCTCGAGGTTGTCGCGGCGCATCGCATTCCATTCGATACGCCGGTCCTGTTCCCAGGTCCCGGCGTACTGGCGCTGGACGGCGACCGGGAGCACCGGCTCGGGAACCACGATGCCTCGACGTTGCAGATTCGGCGCGACGGACCCTGGGTGATCGACGTGCCCGCCGCCATGCGGCTCGCGGTACGCGAAGGTATGATGCATCAATGATCGTCAGACCCCGGATCAAGGGCTTCATCTGCACCACCGCGCATCCCGCCGGCTGCGCCGCCAACGTGGCGAACGCCGCCGCGAGCATCGCGCCGCTGCCCAACGGTCCCGGCAACGCGCTGGTGGTCGGGGCCTCCGCCGGTTACGGCCTGGCATCGCGTATCGTCGCGGCGTTCGGCAGCGGTGCCGGCACCCTCGGCATATCGCTCGAAAAGCCGCCCACCGATCGGCGCACGGCAACGGCGGGCTGGTACAACAACGTCGCCTTCGAGGCGTCCGCGAGAGAGCGCGGGCTGTATGCCGAGACCCTCGACGGCGACGCGTTCGCGGATGAGATGAAGTCCAGGGCGATCGATGAGATCCGCCGGTCCATGGGACAGGTCGACCTGCTGGTCTACAGCCTGGCAGCCCCCGTTCGGCAACATCCGCGCACCGGAGAACTCCACCGGTCTGTCATCAAGCCGCTCGGGGAGACGTTGTGCGCGAAGACGCTGAACCAGGACCGCGGCGTCGTGCACGAGGTGGACATCACACCGGCGAACGACGCGGAAACCGCCGCCACGGTCGCCGTAATGGGCGGTGAGGACTGGGAGTACTGGATGGAGTCGCTGCTGGACGCGAAGGTGCTGGCGCCGGGCTTCAAGACCGTGGCCTACACGTACATCGGCAGCCGGATCAGTTGGCCCATCTATTGGCATGGCACCCTCGGCAAGGCGAAAGAGGACTTGCAGCGTGCCGCCGACACCATCCACGAACGCGTCGGCGCCATCGATGGCGAAGCCCGTATCGCGGTGCTGAAGGCCATCGTCTCGCAGGCGAGTTCCGCGATACCGACCATACCGCTCTATACCGCCCTCCTCTTCCGCGTGATGAAAGACGCCGCCACGCACGAAGACTGCACCGCCCATATCGACCGGCTGTTCCGCACCGCGCTCTATGCCGACGGGTCCCGGCAACTCGACGAAACGGGACGTTTCCGCCTTGACGACCGGGAACTGGCCGAAGAGATCCAGGCCGAAGTGGGGCGGCGCTGGGCGGCGGTCAACACTGAAAACGTCACCGAACTCGGCGACACCGTCGGCATCCGCGAGGACTTTCTCAAGCTCTTCGGCTTCGGCATCGATGGGGTCGACTACGACGCCGATGTCGACCACACGCTGGGCCGCGCCGCGTCCTCTTGAATTCGCGGTTTCTCAAGGCATGCCGGGGAGAGCCGGCGGACTGCACGCCCGTCTGGCTGAACCGCCAGGCCGGTCGCTACATGCCCGAATATCACGCCCTGAAGGGTGCTACGCCCAGCCTCGAGTTTTTCACCACCCCCGACCTGGCCGCCCGCGCGGCCCTCGATGCCCAGCGCATTCTCGGCACCGACGCGGCGATCATGTTCGGCGACCTGCTACCGATACTGGTGCCGATGGGGCTCGACCTCGACTACGTGCCGGATGTCGGGCCCGTCATTGGCAACCCCCTGCGCAACGAGGGTCACGTGGCCAGTCTGGCGACGCCTCCCGCGCAGGAAGGCACCGGCTATGTCGCCGACACCATCAGACAGATTCTCGACGGGTTGCCCGGGGGCACGCCGTTGATCGGTTTCGCGGGCGCGCCTTTTACCCTCGCGTCCTACGCGGTCGAAGGCAGGAGTTCCCGAAATTACCTGCAGGTGAAGCGCCTGATGTATCGGAGTCCGTCAGTGTGGGACGCGCTGATGGCAAAACTGGTCGATGCCGTCAGCGACTACGTGCGGCTGCAAATCGATAGCGGCGTTCATGTGATGCAGATCTTCGACAGTTGGGTCGGATGCCTGTCGCGGGAGGACTACGACCGCTACGTGATGGAGCACACCTCGCGACTCATGGCTTCCATCGGCGGCCGCGTTCCGGTGATCTACTTCGGCACCGGAAACAGCCACCTGGTCGACGCCATGTTCGAGACCGGGCCGGACTTCCTCGCCCTCGACTGGCGTACGCCGCTGGGCGCGACCTGGGACCGCCTCGGCATGCCCGCGGTGCAGGGCAACATGGACCCTACCGCTCTCTGCGCCGATCGGAAAACCGTGGCGGCGCACGCGCAACGCGTGCTCGACGAAGCCGGCGGCCGTCCGGGCCACATCTTCAACCTTGGCCACGGTATTCTTCCCCAGACTCCGGTCGACAACGTCAAGTTCCTGATCGACTACGTCCATGAGCATTCCGCGCAGCGTTGAGCCAAGGACCGCAGAAGAAGATGACTGCAAGAGTACAAACAGCATCGAGGTCACCAGACGACCGATGAAACGGGCGATCATCGGATTCGTCCTGGGTGGGTTGCTCGGCGCGGGCCTCGGCTTCACGGTGGGCATCGCCGTCTTCCCTTACCTGTTCCCGCCGCCCGAGGTAAACGAGCCCCTGCCGGGCAAGACGCAGGGCGATGCCATCGCCCATGCCACCTTCATCCACGCCAATCCGTCGGACCCGATCCACTACGGACGCGGCACCGCGACCATCTACGCCGACCTGCTGCGCCTGGAACCGGATTTCGAGGTCGGCCCGGGGCCGAAGTTTCACGTCTACCTCGTCCCGCTCGCCGAGGTCACACCCGACACCGAGGTCGAAAAGTCCATGTACGTCGATCTCGGTCGGCTCAAAGCGTTCGCCGGCAGCCAGAACTACGCGATTCCCGCCGGCATCGACCTCGCGAACTTTCGGTCCGTGGTTATCTGGTGCGAGCAGTTCAACGTCCTCATCTCTCCCGCCGCGATCTCGCCTGTGGCACCCATATCGGGGTAAAGTCGGCCGGTAGGGGAGGAGCCAATGGCTAAACGTTCGAAGACCCGCTCCCGGCCAATCGAGCCGTTGGTCGCGGACATCAAGGCCGAAAGGAAGACTATACCGAACAGCGTCTACGCCAGAGAACTGGAGAGGTTGCAGAGTGAACTGGTCAAGTTGCAGGAGTGGATAAAGACTCGGAAGCTCAAGGTCGTCGTCCTGTTCGAGGGCCGTGACGCCGCCGGGAAAGGGGGCACGATCAAGCGCATAGCCCAACGCCTGAATCCGCGCGTATGCCGCATCGAGGCATTGGCGACCCCCACGGAGCGCGAGAGGACGCAGTGGTACTTCCAGCGCTACGTGGAACATTTGCCCGCGGCCGGCGAAATGGTGCTGTTCGACCGGAGCTGGTACAACCGCGCCGGCGTCGAACGCGTCATGGGGTTCTGCACCGATGACGAGTACGAGGAATTCATGCGTTCGTGCCCCGAGTTCGAACGGATGCTCGTACGTTCCGGAATCAAACTCATCAAGTACTGGTTTTCGGTCAGTGATGAAGAACAGGAACGTCGCTTCCACGAGCGTCTCGCGAATCCCACGAAACGCTGGAAGCTCAGTCCCATGGACCTGGAGTCACGGCGAAGGTGGGTGGAATACTCCCGCGCGAAGGACGTCATGTTCCTGCACACGGACATCAAGCAGGCGCCGTGGTACGTGGTCGAGGCGGACGTCAAGAAGCGCGCGCGGCTGAATTGCATCAGTCATCTTCTCAGCCTCATCCCGTACGAGGACTTGACGCCGGAACCGATCAGACTGCCTCCGCGCGCCCCGGACGCGGGTTACATCCGTCCGCCGAAGCAGGATCAGACCCTGGTGCCGGACTACTACGAGGACGTTTAGGAGCCCTCAGCCGGGGAATGTTCCCCGACCGCTGACGCGTAAGGAAGTGCTGGCGTTTCCCCCGTCGCCGGAGGCGTACTTCCATGCAAGACTGCGCCGCACAGTCATGGTTCAGCGACTCAAATGGACTCATTGATGCGGTACCGCACGACGTTTGGCAGCTATGCCGTGATCCTGGGGCTTGGTCCGACGGGTATCGGTTTGGCGACGTTGAGCTCCGCGCTGCAGGGTTCGTGGCCGATGGCTGGATTGGGAGTTGCCCTGCTATGCGTGTTCGGATGGATACTGCTGGGGACACGGTATGTGGTTGGGCAGGACGTCCTCGATGTTCGCATGGGCCCCTTGCGCAGACGCATACCCCTAAACGATGTCACGGGGATCCACCGCCACCGGATGGTAGACGGATGGATGCTCGGACTTGGCTCGGACTTCATCAGCATTGAATTCGGCCAACGGCCGGCTGTCAACGTCTCGCCCAGGAACCCGGATGGCTTCATCGAGGCAGTCACGCAAGGGACGGAGCGTCCTCGCAGCCGCCCTGACCGATCTGACCTTGCGTCAGGCCCTCAGTCCACCGACGGCGCCCAGTTGTAGACCTTCGCCAAGCTACCGCCCATCAATGCGGCGCGGTCCGAGTCGGACAGCCGGTCCGTGACAAAGAACGCCTTCACGGACTCTTCGGGGTCGACCACGTTGGCGGCCCGCGTCCAGTCGGTTCCCCACATGCAACGCTCGATGCCGAACGCATCGAAGATGCGCGCCAGCGGGTCCCAGATGTCGGGAAACGGAAACGGTTCGTGGGACAGCGTGCAGGCGCCGGAGACCTTGATCGCAACATTGTCCAGGCGCGCGAGCTCAAGCACGTTGTCTAGATCGGCAAACGGTTCCGGCGGCGCCGGCGGCTCTGTCGGTTGCGAGATTCCCATGTGGTCAATCACGAGTTGCGTTTCCGGGTGCCGGCCCGCGACCTCGGCGAATTCGGCGACGTTGCCCCAGCACAGCACGTTGATCGGCAACCCGAGGCGCGCCGCCGCAGCGCACATGGAGTCCACACCTGCGGCCTGCGCCGCACCCGGGGCCACCATCATGATCCGCGCGCCGACCACGCCCGGCTGCGCCGCCCAGTCCGCCAGCGCCTCGGCCACGGCCGGGTCACGCGTATCGAAGGGCTTGATGATGCCGAATCGACCGGGATGCTGCGCCTGCACCTCCACCGCGTAACTCGCATCGAACCGGTACAGGGAGAACGCGGATACGAACAGGGCCCCGTCGACGCCGACGCGGTCCATGAACGCCACCGCGTCGTCTCCAGTGACCTCTGCCGGCCAATCCGAGGGGTTCGCCCACGGACGCTCTGGCCGGTTTCGCTCGTAGCAATGCACCTGGGAGTCGATCACGGGGATTCTGGTGTCTGGCATTTCTCGTTCCTTGGGGTCAGCGGAAGGGCGCTCGCGGCGAAATACCACGCCTGCATTCCGGCAAAGTGTACTACTCCCGTAGTTGCAGGACGGCCGAGGACGCGATTGCTGCGATTGCTCGCTTCGGTCTATTTGGTACACTACCAGTATCCCAAAAGTCTTGTGATGGCCCAGGAGCGCAACGTGGCGCTCAACCCCGATCATCCCGACTTTGCGTCGCTCGTTACACACGGGGATGTCGAACCCTTCATGCTCGATGAGCGCCTCCTGCTTCGATGACGCCCAACTATTCGTCGTATGATTCCATGGGCAGCCACAGGAGGCGCCAAATGAAAGATGACGAACGACCGGTCTTTGCCGTAGGTCACATGAGAATGGCAGTCTCGGATGTGCGGGACGCATATGGCTTCTTCGTCCGTCACGGGATGCGGGAGATCCTGGAACGCGACGACTTCGCAATCCTCGAGTTGCGCGGCGGCACGCACCTGATACTGAACAAGACCGACGATCCCATCCCGGAAGGCCAGCGGGCGCCGTTCGATCTCATGGTCGACGACGTCGATGCGGTGCACCAGGGATTTGTCGAGGACGGCATCGAAGCGACGCCAATCGAACGCGGCCGCATCCACGACTCGTTCTCGGTCAAGGGACCGTCGGGTTATACGATCCCGATCAACTCGTCGCACGTCGCCGGCGTCGTCTGACGCCGGCTCGCCGCAATCGGTTGCAGCCAGCTGGATCGAGATCACGAGTCCCGCAATGGACGGGTAAAGCGGCTAAAGGTACTGGTGTCGGTCGGTTTCATCCGCCACGGTCCGAGTAGGCCGATTCACGAATTCGCGCCCAATCAGCATCGCGATGGGGTGGTTGCAGGCCTCGACCGTCCACGGACGCATCTCTCGGTTTGAAGCGATCCCGTCGGGTGTTCGCGCGGCGCATGAAGCGCAGACCACGTTCAATCAACGAGCGTAGGGTGACCTTCTTCCTTGCCGCACAACTACACATCGGTGCCCAGCCTATTCTTGCTGTGTAGCCGCATCAATTGCGCATAGCTTCAAAAACCGTTGCTTCTGATCCTCTGTCATGTTCGCGAAGTCGGGGACGCCCATGCTGGTCGTCGGCAGGTCGGCGAACTCGGGGGAGGGCTTCTGCATCTTCGCCGCCACGTTGTGCAGTCCACCGCCTTCCTCGTACCCGGTGCCGCCTTCATGGGCGGATCGAATCAACGCGGCCTGAATCTCGCCCGGCCAGGTGTGCGGGCCGTGATGCGTCACGAGTTCAAGCGAGCGGCCGAGGTATTCCTCCATCGCCCGATACATCGCCTGCTGCTCGACGCCGCGCTGCTGCCCCCCTTCCCTGCCGTACTGTCGGCCGGACTGATTGCAGATGGCCGCCCAGCGCGCCGTGATATGGAAGCCCGGAGTTTCAAGACACTCCGCCGGGGCTCCGTCGCCGCCGCTGATCTCTCCGTCCTTGACCAGGATGTAGTAGCCGGCCACTTCCCTTGCTTCGGGCATCAATCGCTCCGGCAGATGCGTGTAGACCTCGCTGAATCCCCACGCCATGTCACGAGGCAGATTCGCCGCGCGAAGTTCCTCTACGCTCCATGCGGCGCACGCTTCGCACCATTCCCTGGAACCGAATTCGCCGACCGGCCCGATATCCGACATGTTTGACCTCGTAGCTGGAATGTCGGCAGCATAGTACATCCCGCAATGCTGCTGCCGTTTCCATCAGGGAATCCCCATGACCGCGTTTCGAAATCTGCGAAGAACCGCCACCGTCGCTTGTCTTGGGCTTGGGGTGGTCGCATCCGCCGAGACCCTGACCGTCGTGTCCTGGGGCGGCTCCTACGAGCAGGCGAGCCGAAAGGCGATCCTTGAGCCATTCTCGAAAGAGACCGGAATCGAAATCCGGGTCGAGACGTACAACGGCGGCCTGGCGCAGGTCCGGGCACAGGTGGAAACAGGCAAGGTCTATTGGGATGTCGTCGACTTCGAAATGGCCGACGCGTCCCGGGGTTGTGACGAGGGCCTGCTGGAATACGTCGATGTCGACGACCTCGCGCCGGCACCCGACGGCACGCCGCCAGCCGAGGACTTCTTCGAGGGAACGGTGATCGACTGCGGCGGAGGGCTGCTGTTCTACTCCACGATCTACGCTTACAACGCCGACAGCTTTCCGGACGAAAAGCCCTCCACCATCGACGACTTCTTCGATCTCGACCGTTTTCCCGGTCGTCGCGGCATGCGCCGCGCCCCGCAGGTGAACCTCGAATTCGCACTGCTCGCGGACGGCGTATCCGTCGAAGAGGTCTACGACACGCTGGGTACGCCCGCCGGGATGAGCCGCGCGTATCGCAAACTCGACACCATCAAGGACGACATCGTCTGGTGGGAAGCCGGGGCGCAACCCCCGCAGATGCTCGCCGACCGCGAGGTTGTCATGAGCACCGCCTACAACGGACGCATCTTCAATGCCCAGGTCGTCGAGAACCAGCCTTTCGTCGTCGTCTGGGACGGCCAGGTGCTCGATTCGGGCACGATGGGTATTGTCACGGGCACGCCGAACCTCGAAGCCGCCCGCAAGCTCGTCCGCTATGCGACCCGATCAGAAGTACAGGCCGCCGTCGGCCGATATATCTCTTACAGCCCCGCCCGGCACTCCGGCACGAAACTCATTTCCACGCACCTGGCGACGGGGGTCGACATGGTGCCGCACATGCCGACCAGCCCCCAGAACATGAAACGCGTGCTGTACAACGACTGGGAGTGGTGGAGCGACCACGCCGACGACGTCAACGAGCGCTTCAGCGCCTGGCTGGCGCGCTGATCGGGTCTACCTTGGTTTGGAGTGCCGCGCAATGAGCCTGCGCGATCCGGCGCGCCGCTACCCATGCGTCATGCGCCAAGGCGCCGGACGACCGAATCGTCCGCGCTTGGGACCTCGCTGTCTGTCTCCCAGAGGATTCGGACGATCACGACCCCAAACGGTTGTCTTCATCCATCAATACAACACGACTTGGCAATTCTCTGCCCCAGCGCCAAAGAACCAGATTGATGTCCTGTTCGCCCGCCCCCAGTGCATAACTCCTGAAACGCATTCCAGCGAACCCCGCATCGATCAAGCGGTCAGCGAGAGCTTGCGATGCGGCCACTCTTCCCGAGAACATGTCATTGCGCCAGGTGGAGCAATCGAGTTCCTCCTGGCCGACCGACTGCTCGGCCCTCTCGATTGGATCAAGCGCGTCGAAAACCGGATTGGCATCCACCTCGTACGCACAAAGAACCAGCGGCTGCATCCGCCGACCGATAGGGCTGACTTCTCGCACCGCAGTCGCCAAGGAAAAGGACATGTAGATGGCAGCAAGGCCTACGCGGTTGAATCTTCCTCCCCGGCGACGCGCGCCTTCGCCGGACAGCGGCGTCCACGCCCAGCGAGGATCGTGGGCCCGGTAGACAACCGCTTGAAGATGCACTTGTCGCGAGAAGGGTCAGGCGTAGCCGCCATCCAGAACCTGATCCAGATAGGCGTGCACCATGTCGGCCTTTCCGTCTCGCACGAGTTGGCATGGGGTCATGCCGGCAAAGCCGGGCAACGGCTCGGATCGGAACCAGGCATAGGCCACCAGTTCCGATCCTAGCTCCGCATCCACACGATTGAGAATCTCGAGCATTTGTCGCAGGCGCATCTGCGTCTTTGGCGCGCCAATGCGCGAAGCCCGCGAGAGGGCGTCCCGGCCTAGCCCCAATGTCCCGGCAATTTCGGTCCTGGTCGTCTTGAGCCTCGAGGAAACCAAACTGGGCGAGAAGCCAATATCTGTGGCAAAACTCTGAATTCGCACGTCAGTTCATGCCGTTTCACTTAATATGCGTTATGATAGGCGTCATCTTCCTGTTGTCAACGACAGCGGGGGACTGTCTGGGACTGTCTTGCGCCACGATCCACACCCATAACGCGACAGCTTCCCTGAAGACAAGCCATCTTCCATCGTCGACAAATTCCGCCGGCACGCTTGCCACCCTACTTGATCGCTTCCCGAGGGCAGGCATCCGTAGCCAAGCGATGTCGCTCGTGGTCGGGCGATGCTCGACAGTCGTCAACTACAACTTGAGGAGAGCGTTGATGCGAGACCCTGATCTAATGTTGAAACTGCTCCGCGAAATGTCTGGTGCAGAAATGGGTCGTAAGACGGTTCTTAGGACATATGGCATGTCTGAGGCTGAAAAGGCTGAACGTCACCATCTCGAACTACTTGTGGACGCCGGCCATGCAAAGTGGATTGAATCGGGAAAACACACGGCTCGCATGACCAACGATGGGTATGACTTCCTGAATGCCATTGATCAAGGTATGGGAACTAAAGCCAAATTCACGGAGCTGTTCAATACCGGTGTGCCGTATGTCAAGGCTGCCCTGGAAGTCTTGAAGATGGTGTCGACACAACCGTAACGCGTGAGTCAGCATCGCGGAGGCGCGAACCCGCCGTATGTCAGCCTGCTATCGGCATTGGTCTTGTTCTCGGCTGCACTATTTCGATTCCGTGGAGGAGACGTGGCAGGGAACACCGTCGTGGCAGTTGCAGCGGCGTTGCATGACACAGGCTGATACTCCACAGGCGACAGCGGTGCGCCAACAAAGTACCCCTTCGGCGAAACTCCTTTTGGAGGCCCTTCTCGAACTTCCGCCTGGCTGGTTACAGGCGACTGTACGGTCCCTCAATCCGTCACCGCGCCTTCGCTTGCCGAGCTGACGAGTTTCGCGTACTTCGCGAGCGCGCCGCGCGTGGCGTAGGGATCGGGCGCCCTCCACTGCTCGCGCCGGCGCCGGAGTTCGTCATCGGGCAGATCGACGTTGATCTGCCGCCGTTCCGCGTCGATGGTGATGGTGTCGTTGTCCTCGATGAGCGCTATGGGGCCGCCTTCGATCGCTTCAGGCGACACGTGGCCGATGACGAAACCGTGGGAGCCGCCCGAGAAGCGCCCGTCGGTGAGCAGCGCCACATTGGACAGTCCGCGGCCCATGATGGCGCTGGTCGGGCTCAGCATCTCGCGCATGCCCGGGCCGCCTTTCGGGCCCTCGTAACGCACGACCACCACGTCGCCTTCGCCGACGCCGCCATCCATGATGGCTCGCATCGCCGCTTCCTCGCCGTGAAAGACCCTGGCCGTGCCCGTGAATGTCAGGCCCTCGTGCCCGGTGATCTTGGCCACCGCCCCGTCCGGGGCGAGGTTGCCGTAAAGGACCACGAGGTGGCTGTCCTTCTTGATGGGGTTCGTGAACGGCCGGATGATCTCCTGGCCGTCCGGATAAGGCGCTACCTCCGCCAGGTTCTCCGCCATCGTCTTTCCGGTGACCGTCATGCAGTCGCCGTGCAGAAGACCCTCTTCCAGCAGCGACTTCATGAGTGGCTGGATGCCGCCGATCTCGATCAGTTCCGACATGGCGAAGCGGCCCGACGGGCGCATGTCGGCCAGCACCGGGACCCGGTCGCCAACGCGGGCGAAGTCATCCAGCTTCAGGGGCACGCCAGCGGCATGGGCGATGGCGAGGAGGTGCAGGACGGCGTTGGTCGAGCCTTCGAGCGCGACGCACACGGTGATCGCGTTCTCGAACGCCTCGCGGCAAAGGATGTCCGAAGGCTTGATGTCGCGGTCGATCAGCGCCTTGACGGCAGCACCCGCATCGTGACTGTCGCGGCGCTTGTTGTCGCTGACGGCGTTCTGCGCCGAGGAGTTGGGCAGCGACAGGCCCAGGGCCTCGATGGCGGAGGCCATCGTGTTCGCCGTGTACATGCCGCCGCATGAGCCGGGGCCTGGAATTGCGGTCTGTTCGATTTCCTTCAGTTCGATGTCGGATACGGACCCGGCGGCATGGCCGCCGACCGCTTCGAATACCGAGATGATGTCCCGCCGCTCGGCACCCGGCAGGATCGTGCCGCCATAGACAAAGACGCTCGGCCGGTCCAGGCGCGCCATCGCCATGGCGCAGCCGGGCATGTTCTTGTCGCAGCCGCCGATGGCGACGAAACCGTCGAATCCCTGCGCGCCCACCACGGCTTCGATGGTGTCCGCGATCAACTCCCGCGAGACCAGCGAGTAGCGCATCCCGGAGGTCCCCATGGCGATGCCGTCGGACACGGTGATCGTGTTGAACAGGACGCTCTTCGCCCCGGCGGCGTCTGCGCCTCTCGCGGCTTCCTCGGCCAGGGTATCTATATGCATGTTGCAGGGCGTCGTCATGCTCCAGGTGGAGGCGATGCCGATCTGCGGCTTTGAAAAGTCATCCGGAGTAAAGCCAACGGCATGCAGCATCGCCCGGCTTGGCGCCTGCTCGACCCCGTCGACGATGACTGATGAGTACTTGCGATTATCCGTCATGATTCCCCTTCTTCGATGCCGAGAACGCGCGGCAAATCAAGCTTCCGACGAGGCCGCACCGGCGGCGGACCCACTCCCTGGGGCTGCCAGCGATTCGATCAACACCCTGGAATTGCGCCGATAGTTATACAACGCGCGCTTCGATGCCGGTAACGCGTCCAGTTCGGCGGGGCGGAAGCCTCGGGCGGCAAACCAGTCCTCGGCACCCGTGGTCAAAACGAAAAGGTCCAAGGCCCCGCGCGTTCGTGCGACCTCGCGGGCGTGTGACAGCAAGCGTTCACCGAGTGTCTTGCCGTCCACGGCCGAGCGGTGGCTGGGATGCACCGCGAGGCACGCCAGTTCCACGGCATCGCCATGCGGATAGAGCGCACAGCAGCCGATGACGATGCCGTCGAGGTCGGCAACGTGGAAACGACCGATCTCCGCTTCCAGGCGATTGCGCGGGCGGCGCACCAGGAGACCCGCGTCCTCGAGCGGCCTGATCACTTCCAGTATCCCCGGGATGTCCGCGACCCGTGCCGGTCGAATGGTGCGGTAATCGTCCTCCGAAATCTGCGTACCGACGCCCTCGGCAGTAAACAGTTCCCGCAGCAGCGCGCCATCCGAGAGATACGAGATCAGGTGGCCGCGCGCGACACCGCCACGCGTCGCTCGCAACAAGGCATCGAGACGCGACGTTGACTCTCGTGGGCATTCGTTCTTCGCGAGTAATGTCGCAAGGGCTGAAGGTGACATCTGGCTGATGCCGTTCAACTGCTCCATGGCGTCGTAGACGATGAGCTTGTCCGCGCCAAGCGCCATTGCCGTTTCCGCCGCCAGGGTGGCGGCGTTCAGCACATAGGCTTCACCGGCATTCGAGTACCCGAACGGCGGCAACAACACGATGCAGCGTTGCTCCAGGAGACGGCCGATCTCCTCCGTGGCGACGCGTCGGGGCTCCCCGGCGAGTTGCTGGTCCACGCCGTCCGCAACACCGCGGGGCTTCGCCGCAACCAGGTTGGCGCCCACCAGCACGATGCGTTCGGAACCGCCCGAACCCAATGGGGCGAGCGCAGAGAAACAGGATTCCAGTCGACTGCGCACGACTCCAGCGGCGGCGACCAGGGCATCCCGGGACTTCGCGTCCACCGCATCGGCAGCATTCGCTCCGTCGGCGCCGTGGACGATAACGAGCCTGATGCCGAGCGCTTGGAGCAGCGCGAGGTCGCGCACAAGATCGCCCAGGTTCGGACAATCCACGACCTCCGCGTCCAGCAGGACGACAAAGGTTCGCCCGCGATGCGCGCCGATATACGGCGTCGCGTCGCGCAACCATCTTGCGAAGTCGGCGGAGTCCATCGGCGAGACCGGAAGCCTTCAGCCCCGGGAGCGCGAGGGTGTCCCTCGCAAAGAAGGGAATGATCCCCGATCGCTGACGCGTAAGGAAATTCTGGCATTTCCCCGTCGTGGGAGGCGTACTTCCATGAAAGTCAGGCGTCGACGCAGTAGCGGCCGATCAGTCCCGTCAGCACGTCGACCGCAGGACGGATATTCGACGTCTCCAGGTACTCGTCGGGTTGATGGGCCTGGTCGATGGACCCCGGCCCGAAGATGACCGTCTCCATTCCAAGCTCCTGGAAGAAAGGTGCCTCGGTACCAAACGCCACGGATCCGGACGGTCTGCCCGAAAGCTGCTCCAAGGTCCTTACGAGTTCGCCGTCGGCGGGCGTTTCGTACGAAGACACGGGCGGGAACACCGCCGCGACATCCATGCCGATGCTGCGCTCTGCCGCGATGGCCCCTAGCCGCGCATCGATTTCGCCCCGGACCTCCGCATGATCCATCCCCGGGATCAGGCGCAGGTCGATCTGCAGTTCCGCCCCCTCGCATATCCGGTTCGGATTGTCCCCCGCGTGCAGGCAGCCGAGGTTCAGGGTCGGGGTCGGCACCTCGAACGCGGGATTCCGGTACGCGGCCGCCAGTTCGCCGCGATAGGCGATGAGTTCCCCCATCACCGCATGCATCGCATCGAGCGCGTTGTTGCCAAGGTCCGGGTTCGAAGAATGGCCTGAACTGCCCTTGAGCTTGATGGACAACATCATGAATCCCTTGTGCGCATGAATCGGGCGCAGGCCCGTCGGCTCGCCGATTACCGCCGCCCGGGCCTTCGGCCTGCCGCTTTCAGCCAGGTACCGGGCCCCGGCCATCGACGACTCCTCGTCCGACGTCGCAACGATGGTCAGGGGACGGACCAACTGCGTGTCGGCGAAGCGCTTCACGGCCGTCAGCGCCACGGGAAAGAACCCCTTCATGTCGCACGCGCCCAGACCGTAGAGGCGATCTTCCGACTCGGCGAGGGCGAACGGATTCCTGCTCCACCGGCCCTCGTCACACGGCACGGTGTCGGTATGTCCCGAAAGCGCCAGGCCCTCGCCGGGTGGACCGAACGTGGCCATGAGGTTCGCCTTGGCGGCATTGTCCGGCAGGGGCATGCGCTCGACCGTCCCGCCGAGATCCTCAAGCCAGGTCGCCAGGTGGTCGATGACGCCGAGATTGCTCTGGTCCCGCGACTCCGACGTGCAGCTCACCGACGGCGTCGAAACGAGCGTTCCGAGCATCTCCTTGATGGTTGGCAGTTTCATTGGTGAGTGGGCAGCGCTCGTTGGTCCGGTCGGGCGCATCCGCCCGCGTCACGGCATTCTGCCGCAAACGCGCGGTGCGTCCAATCAGTTATTGCGTCTCGTTCGAGCGAGGACTATTTGAGGCGCGGCTCACCCGCCGTAGCGGATGCAGCACAGCGTCTTCACCGATGATGTACTCGGGGAACACCACGTCGGCGCTGCCAAGGCTCTTGCCCTTCTTCGCCCTGGTTCTCGTGCCGTTGACGATGCCGAGCGTGCCATAGGAACGTAGCCCTAACCGCACCTTGAGCTTGGGGCTCGCCTCGTCGAGCACTTCCTGCAGGCAGGAGACGCCCCAGTTCTCCTGCTGGCGTATCCAGGGCAAGCAGAACAGCATCGAAATGTGGCGTCTGGGATGGCCCTCCGTGTTGACCCCGGCTCCGTGCCATACCCTGCCGTCGAACAGGAATATGCCGCCGGCGGGAGCCTCGATCTGCACCGCCATCTCCCGCGGAGGCGGCTTCACCTGGTACTCGGCGGGCCAGCGGTGGCTTCCGGGCACCACCCAGGTGCCGCCCCGGGCCGGCGTGAAGTCGTCGAGCAGCCAGAAGAGGTTGCAGTGCGCCGGAAAGTCCACGGTGGCGGGGACGCTGCCCTGGTCGCGATGCAGTTGCTGGGGCTCGGTGGTCTTGCCGTGGAAGATGCCGCCGTTGATGCTCGAGATGAGGAAATATCTGCCCAGCATCGACCCGACTAGCTCGTCGACCTCGGACCGCTCGACGAGCTTAAGGAATTCCCTGCCCTTGTTCTGCATGTTCGAGACGAGTTGTTTCGGCCCCGTCGCATTCAAGGGAGCCAGATCGCCAAGCGCGCGCTCGGCGGCCGCCTGGCGGCCGAGCTTCTCCCGCAGGGCGTCAACTTCGGCTGGGGTGAGAACGCCGGTGAGCCGGCACAACCCATACTCCGACATGTCGCGCTTCGCCTGCTCGATGTCCGCCGTATAGTCCGGAAGCGGCAAAGCGACCGGCGGGTCGAGAATCGGCGAAGGCTCGTAGCCTGTTTGCCTGTGCGCGGCCCTTTCGGGGGTCAGGGTCACTTGCATGGCATACCTCCGGAATCTTCTCAGGGCTTTCCGCTACCGCTCTGATCCAAGGATTATAGGCCTCCACACGTCCAGCCGTGGGCCATCACTTCGACGATGTGAATCGGCCACAAGCAAGCAACGGTCATTCCTACTTGCGGCCGACATTCGTACAATGTCGCCGCTCCCCGAGTGCGCGTCGACCCGGAGATTCACAGGAAAGGACAGTGGTTGCTCAAGACTCATCGTTTGCCGATCGCGAAGGTCATATATGGATGAACGGCGAACTCGTCGCCTGGCGCGATGCGAACGTGCATGTGCTCACGCACACCCTGCACTACGGGGTGGGCGTCTTCGAAGGCGTGCGCGCGTACGAGACGCCGGACGGAACACAGATATTCCGCCTGCGCGACCATACCGACAGGTTGTTCAACTCCGCGCACATCGTGAACATCAAGATTCCGTACACGCGGGACGAACTGAACGCGGCGCAGTGCGAAGTGGTCGCGGCGAACAACCTCTCGGAAGGCTATATCCGCCCCCTCGTCTATTTCGGTTCCGAAGCGATGGGGCTTCGCGCCGAAGACCTCTCCGTCAACGTCGCCATCGCCTGCTGGCCGTGGCCTTCCTACATGGATCCCGAGGCCCAGGAGAGGGGCATCCGCGTGCGGACGTCTTCCTACACGCGTCACCACGTGAACATCACGATGTGCAAGGCCAAGGCGAACGGCAACTACATCAACTCGATACTCGCGTTGCGCGAAGCGCTCGACAGCGGCTGCGACGAGGCCCTCCTGCTCGACAACGAGGGTTATGCCGCGGAAGGCAGCGGCGAGAACCTGTTCGTCGTCGAGCGCGGCGTCATCCATACGCCGGAACTCACGTCCTGCCTGCCGGGCATCACGCGGGACACCATCCTCACGTTCGCCAGGGAGCTGGACATCGAAGTGATCGAGCGCCGCATCACGCGCGACGAGATCTATATCGCCGACGAGGCGTTTTTCTCCGGAACCGCCGCGGAGGTTCTGCCCATTCGCGAACTCGATGGCCGGACCATCGGCAACGGCCGCAGGGGACCGATCACCGAGACCCTGCAATCGAGATACTTCGACCAGGTGCGGGGGCGGCGCCAGGCACATCCGGAGTGGCATACCCGGGCCATGTAGTGAGGAGCAACGGCAAAAGCAAAGTCCTCGTTGTCGGCCCTGCCTGGGTCGGCGACATGGTGATGGCCGAAGCCGCGACAGCGAACCTGAGTGAATCCGGTGCGGCGGTGCACATGCTCGCGCCAGCGGCCACGGCGCCGATCGCAAAGCGGATGCCAAGCGTCACCGCCGTGCACGAACTGCGGGCCGGACACGGACAACTGGCCCTGGGGGAACGCAGGAGCGTCGCCCGAACATTGAGGCGGGAAGGCTTCGATCAGGCCATCGTCCTGCCGAATACACTCAAGTCGGCCCTCGTTCCGTGGTTCGCCCGCATACCGAAACGCACGGGCTTTCGCGGCGAACACCGCCACGGACTGCTGAACGACATGCGCCGCCTGGACCCCAAGGGCCAACCGACGATGGTCGACCGGTTCGTTTCGCTCAGCGGCGGTGCCTACCGCGTACCTCTCCTGACCGCGGACCCCGCGAACCTGGACCGGCAGTACGACGCGCTGGGACTTCCCAAGGCCGACCATGTCGTCGCCCTGTGTCCCGGCGCGGAGTTCGGGCCCGCCAAGCGCTGGCCGGTCAATCATTTCGCCGAGGTCGCCGCGTATTGCGCGAAGCGGGGCGCTTCGGTCTGGCTGTTCGGCAACGAAACCGAGAAGGAGGCGTGCGATTCCATCGCCAACCGGGTTCCCGAAGCCATGAACCTCGCGGGGCGCACGGACCTCGCAAGCGCCATCGACCTGCTGTCCGGCGCCGACTGCGTGGTTGCCAACGACTCCGGACTGATGCACGTCGCCGCGGCTCTCGACCGCCGCGTCGTTGCCCTCTTCGGCTCGACTTCCCCGGACTTCACGCCTCCCCTTGCAGCCGGCGCTGTCGCGCTGCGCGAGCCCCAGCCATGCAGCCCGTGCCTGCAGCGGACGTGTCGCTTCGACCACTACAAGTGCCTCGTGGACCTTGCCCCGGCACGTGTGATCAAGGCTATCGAGCCGTGCATGTCCTCCTAGTCAAGCTCTCGTCCCTCGGCGACATCGTTCATACGCTGCCAGCAGTTGAAGATGCCACCCGCCGGGGCATGACCTTTGACTGGGTGGTGGAAGAGGACTTCGCGGCGGTACCGGCGATGCATCGCGGCGTGCGCGACGTGATTCATGCGGCCCTGCGCCGGTGGCGGAAGCCGGGGGAGGGCCGGTTCCGCGAGATCCGCGAGTTCGGACGTGAACTGCGCCGAAGGAGCTACGATCTCGTCATCGATGCCCAGGGCCTGATCAAGAGCGCCCTGATCGTTTCCTGTTCTCGCAGCCGTGTTCGCGCCGGATACGACAGGATGAGCGCACGCGAACCCGCCGCAGCGCTCTTCTATTCGCGCCGCGAGGCCGTCGCGACGAAAGACTGCCACGCGATCGAGCGCATCCGCCGGCTCTTCGCCGCAGCGATCGGCTACGACCTGCCAACGAACGATCCGGCGTTCGGACTGAATACTGATGGAGAGACCGAGCCCTATTGCGTGCTGCTTCACGGCACGACCTGGGAATCCAAGCACTGGCCGGAGGCGTTCTGGACCCACATCGCCCAACGTGCATCGCGGGCCGGCCTGACGCCGGTCCTGCCATGGCTTTCCGACGCAGAGCGGCGGCGCGCGGAAAACGTCGCCCATCGGGTCGATGGCGCCCGTGCCGTCGGATCCATGCCGCTCGACGGCGTGGCCGACCTGCTGGCCCGGGCCAGCGCGGTCGTCGGCGTCGACACCGGGCTCTCGCACCTGAGCGCCGCGCTGGGCCGCCCGACGGTGGGCCTGTTCGGACCGACGGACGCGAGGCTGACGGGATGCGTGGGCAGCCGCGCCCGGAACATGCAGGGGGACATCGAATGCGCGCCATGCCTTTCGCGGCATTGCCGCTATCGCGGCCAAGCGCTGCGCTGGCAGGGCGAGACGGTTGAACCCGCCTGTTTCGCGCGCCTCGACCCGGACCGGGTCTGGACGCAGGTCTCGGAACTGCTCGCGTGAAACTCGCATTCTGCATCTTCAGGGTCTTTCCGCACGGTGGGCTTTCCCGCGACTTCATGAAAATCGCAACGGCCTGCGCGGACCGCGGCCATGACGTGCGGGCGTACGCGCACCGATGGGAGACAACGACCCCCAAAGGCTGCATAGACATGGTAGCCGTGCCGACGAAGGGCGCGACCCATGCTTCACGCAACCGGCAGTTCGCGAAGTGGGTGCAGGAAGACCTGGAACGGCGCCCGGTGGATCTCGTCGTCGGCTTCAACAAGATGCCCGGACTCGATGTGTATTTCGCCGGCGACTCCTGTTTCGAAGAGAAGTTGCAGATGCAGCGGCACTGGGTGTGCCAGCTCCTGCCCCGGTATCGGCACTTCGCCGATTTCGAGCGGGCGGTATTCGGCGACGAGCGGCAGGTCAACATCCTCACCATCGCTCCCGCGCAGAAGACCGCCTACCAGCGCCACTACGGCACGGTGGAAACGCGTTTCTTCCCGCTGCCCCCCAACCTCGACATCGAGCAACTGAAGGGGACCGTGGACTTCGACGCCCGGCATTGGTTGCGTCGCGAGTTCGAGCTCTCCGAGGACGATCTCGCGGTGCTGCTTGTCGGATCCGGTTTCGTCACCAAGGGCCTCGATCGATTGATCGCCGCCGCGGCGGCGCTGCCCGACGCGCTCAGGCGACGCGCCCACCTCTTCGTCCTGGGCGAAGACAGGCAACGCCGCTTCGAACGCCTCGCATCGCGGTTGGCGGTCGCCGACAGGGTTCACTTTCTCGGCGGGCGCGACGACGTGCCCCGATTCCTGCATGGCGCCGACGCCCTGGCGCTGCCCGCATACGATGAAGCCGGGGGCATGGCAATTCTCGAAGCCATCGCCGCGGGGCTGCCGGTGCTCGCGACTGATACCTGCGGTCACGCGTCTCACATATTGCGGGCGAGCGCCGGCATCGTCTCCGAATCCCCCTTCGACCAGTCCCGTTTCAACGACGAACTGGCGGAGATCCTGACCTCGCCGAAGCGGCCTGAATGGCGCGAGAACGGCCGGCGCTACGCGGCCAGCGGGGCGCTTTCCGGAGGCGTCCGAACGGCTTGCGACCTGATCGAGCGCTTCGGCAAAGGCGAGACAAAACCCGTGGTAGCGCTCTGTCTGCACCGCCTGACCCCGATCGAGCCGGCATCCCGCAACTGCACGCAGATCGCTGAAGCTTGCCGGGCCGCCGGTTACCACCCGCGCATATACGCCATGGAACGTGATGACATTCCAGAGGGCACGGAGGTGATCGTGGCGCCCGTGGCGTCCAGGACCGAATACGGACGCGTGGAACGTTTCGAGCGCTGGGTCCAGCACCATTTGCAGCGCAACCCCGCGCACTGCGTCGTGGGTTTCAACAAGATGCCCGGGCTCGATCTCTACATCGTCACCGAGCCGCCGGCGCAACGGGAGATCGAGGGTGCGCGCGCGAACCTCGGCACCTCCGATCCCATCAGGCTGCGCGACGTCTTTCCCGTCGCCAGCACCGCCCGCGCCAGGCAGATGCTCGCGTCGGAGAGCGCGGTTTTCTACGGCAGGACAAAGGTCCTGGTGACCAGTTCCGACCAGCGTGAGGACTACGCCGACTACTATCCCGTGGAGTCGCGTATCGACAAGGATTCGCGCAACGGCGATCCGGACTCGGTGGTCGGATTCATAAGGCAGGTCGTGGACGCGCGCGTATCTGCGGGCCGCCCGGACCTGTCGACCCCGTGGGCACCGCCGAGGGGCATTGGGTGGACGCGCGCATCCGATACCTACCTGAGGGATGACCTCGGCACCGCCTGGGATGGCCAGGATCCGTTCGAGGTGGTGCAGGCGCTTCGAGGCGAAACCTATCGCATCGTCAAGAATCGCCGCACGCTGCGTTTCGTTGAAGGCGGCGCCGCGTATTTCGCCAAGGTGCACGACGCCGTCGGGTGGGGCGAAATCCTGAAAGAGCTATGCAACCTGAAGCTCCCGGCCATGGGTGCGAGGAACGAGTACGCCGCGTGCCGATATCTCGAGGAGCGCGGCGTCAAGGCTCCCCGGGTCGCCGCATTCGGCCAGCGCGGCCTGAACCCGGCGCGCGCGCGTTCGTTCGTGGTCTGCGATGCCCTCGACGGCTACGCCAGCCTGGAAGACATCACCGCCGAATGGTCCAGGGAACCACCGGCGCCCCCCTTGCGGCGGCGCCTTGTCCATGCGGTCGCCGACCTCGCGCGTTCCCTGCACGTGGCGGGCGTAAACCATCGCGACTTCTACCTCTGTCACATCTGGACGCACGAGGCCGCGCTTGCTCAGGGCGAAGTGGAACTCGCCATCATCGACCTGCACCGGGCACAAATCCGTCCCCGCGTGCCGCGCCGATGGGTCCTGCGCGACCTGGCGGCGCTGATGTTCTCCGTTGCCCACCTGGGTCTCTCCCGGAACGACTACCTGCGATTCCTCGCGCGTTACACGGGCAGGCCACTACGCAAGGTGCTGAGCGAAGACGCCGCCCTGCTCCACCGTGTCCGCCGCCGGGCCGACCGGCTGCTCACGGAGAGTCGCACCAGGCAGATCGTCGAACCGCACGAGAAGCCGGCAACTGCGGCGCGGGAGGCAACTCGGCAAACCTCTGCGGCGCCATCCTCTGAAATTACAACTTGATTAATATAATATACAAGTGTAAGTTTGGCGCATGTCCATTCACGACGAGATTCTGGCCGCCGCACGGCGGATATGCGCCGCCCGCGGAGAGTGGACGTTTGCTCCCGCCGAGATAGTCGCGGCGCTGCCACACCTGAACGCGCGCTCCGTGCGCACCCACATCACCAGCCGTTGTTGCGTAAACGCACCCGCGAATCATCCGCACCGGTTGCCGTACTTCTTTCGCACGGCCAGGGGCACCTACGAAATCTGTCCGCCGTTTCGCGACGCTCCGACGGTCGATCCAGCCTCCGGGCAAGCAGCATCCGGCGAGCATCAAATCGAAGAGTCGGCAGCAGATTACGTCACCAGCCGCCCCGCCGAGCGAACATCCATTCACGCAGTGGTATTCGAGAGCGAACGGCAATACGTCGCCGAATGCCTGGAAGTCGGTGTGGTCACGCAGGGCCGATCGCTCGACGAGACGCTCGCGAACCTCCACGAGGCGCTGGCGCTTTACCTGGATGGCGAAGACATGGCCGGGCTCGGTCTTTCGCCGTCTCCGCGCCTGGTTCTCAACTTCGAGACCACGGCGTTAGGCCCTTGACCCGGCTGCGGCGCCCTGGACCGCGCGAGGTTCTGCGTTCTCTTCGCAGGTTCGGCTTCGAGGTGACCTCAATTCGAGGGAGTCACGCCAAGCTTGTCAGGACCCTGCGGTCCGGCGGGAGACCGGTCCTGGTCATTCCCCTCCACAAGAACCTGGCAAGCGGTACCGTCCGCGCCATCTACAGGCAGGGCATCCGCTTCGTTTCCGAAGCGGAGCGTCGCCGGGGCTCCTTCCTCGACTAGCGGCCCCGCTCAACCCCTCGACGGCAGCGCGACGGTTGCGCGCGCAAAGGCGCTGGCCGTGCCCGACTGGTTCTGAACGCGCACGTCGAGGTCCACCAGGTGCTCGTCGCCCTGGACATACTTGCTCGCGACGGTCCCGTAGAGCGTGTTGGTGTCGCCGACGACGTTGGGATGGCGAACCTGGGTGACCATCTTCCTGAACGTTCCGTCGTCTCCCATCCAGTCCGTGCACATCTGCACCAGCCAGCACACCCGCTGCGGCCCGAAGTCGAACTGGCCCGGCATGCTGCGCTTGCGCTTGGCGTGCTCCGCGTCAAAGCGTCCACCCCCGCCCAGGTCCTTCGAACCCGCGGATTCCAGCGCGGCGCGCGTGGAGCGACGCGTACCAAGCACGCCGTGGGTGAACAGGAAGAGTTCGGTGACGCCGTAGGTGCCTTTCTTCAATGGCGGCATCTCGTCACCCTCGGCGACATCCTCCCAGTAGCGCGGCTCGGCACCGCGTCTCTCGACTTCCCACACCAGCGCGTCGGCCGGCTCCTCCTCGACACCGCTCTTGTTCTCCCGGTCGTACGTGATGGTCTGATCGCCCCCGCCGAGAATCTTGTAACGCGCCATCAACGTTCTCTTGGTAGCCACGACCTCGTGGCGCTGATTGGTGTATGTCACGAGCCCCGTGCAGATGCAGAACGGACCGATTCGCCCGCTCTCCTTGCGCACGACGGGACCTACCTGCTCCCGGCAGGTGATCGTGTCTCCGAGCCAGATCGGGCGGTATATCTCGAGTTCGCCGCCCGCATAGTTCATGGCGAAGTCCCGCGTGCGCGAGGAATCGATGTTCCCCTGGATCGCCGCGCCGACGCCGAGACTGGAGCTATAGACGAAACTCGGCATCGCGGTGACCATGCCGAAACGGCTCCTGGCCGCGTATTCCGGATCGCGCCACAACGGGTTCATGTCGCCGATCCCGTCGCCGGCGCGCGAAATGTTGTCAAGGGTCGCCTGCTTCGATGCGCGGCCCGGCAGTGCTACGCCCGCACCTTTTCTGTACTCCTCCTCGAACTCGTCTATGGTCGTGATGGGCGCCGTGTCCGCCATGTGTTTCCTCCTTCGTTGTGCTGTTCGCGCGTATAGCCTATCAGCCCGCCGTCTTTCCGGACGAGTGTGGCGTGACCTGCGCGGACGCCGGCACCGCGGCGCGAACTCACCGTCATTCTGAAGAAGCCTGCCGGCCAGTCCCGCAAGGCGGCGAATCCACCCGGTCGAACATCTCCAGGGCGCAGACCCGCACGTCTGACGAGCCTTCCAGGGTCCTCGAAAGAGCGGGAGTCGCGGGCATCGAAATCCGCTGTCGCGTCGAAACCGGACAAGACCGCATTGGCAAGCCCGATGGACATTCCGGACCGCGGCATTTGTCAGCGGCAACCCGCCGCCGATAGCCTATGCAGCCGAACCGGGATTCGACCCGATGGAACGCCGTTAATGAGCTCTCGGAAACCAGGTCCCCCACCGGCTCGGGACCCCTCGGCAGCGTGGGTCAACAGACCCGAACCGGGCCAGTTGCCGTCTAGGGTCACACACCGAACCTTCCATTCAGACATCCATCAGGCCGATGTGGGGTACTGCATGTACCTGCCGCCCGGCTACGATCCCGGCGCCGACAGGCGTTACCCGGTCATCTACAACCTGCACGGTGCGGACGGCAACGAACTGCACGGTTTCCTCGAGGCGCGGGTACTGGACGCCGGCATCCGCGACGGGCGCTGGCCCGCGATGATCATGGTCATGCCCAACGGCGGCATCCAGCTATGGTGCGGGACACGGGACGCCGGTCACCTGCCGACGGTCCGCGACTTCCACCAGGCGTTGCTGGCGGCGGGCGTGGACCACACCTACATGGAGATCGAGGGGCGGGGACACAACAAGAACCAGATGATCGACATGTACCGTGACGTGTGGTTCAACTTTCATGTTGAATCCCTAAGGCGAGCGAGGCAGCGGGCGTAGATTCGCCCGATCCGGGAAAGAAAGGAGCATCGAACATGGCATCAAGGGAGACCTTCCGCGGCAGGATCGGCGTCACCTACGAGGATTCGCAGCCGGACCTTCTTCCAACCGTCTCGCCGGGGGACGTTCCCAACGTCCTCCTGATCCTCCTCGACGACACCGGGTTCGGCAACCTGGGCTGTTACGGCTCGACTATCGAGACCCCGAACATGGACGCCCTCGCGGCCAACGGACTTCGCTACAACAACTTCCATGTGACGCCGCTCTGCTCCCCCACGCGGGCATGCGTGCTCACGGGCCGCAACCATCATGCGGTCGGCATCTCCACCATCACCGCGCAAGGCGATGCCGGCTTTCCCAACCTGCGTGGCCGGATCAGCCCTCACGCCGCGACCCTTGCGGAGATGCTCAGCGAAGCGGGTTTCGCCACCTTCGCCCTCGGCAAGTGGCACCTCAATCCCAACGCCCATGGTTCCGCCGCCGGACCGCACGACGAGTGGCCGTTGCAGCGGGGCTTCGATCGGTTCTACGGGTTCCTGTCGGGCGCGACCCCCCAGTTCGATCCGGACCTGACCTACGACAATCACCCCGCGACCCCTCCCAGGACTCCTGAAGAGGGGTACCACCTCACCGAGGACCTCGTCGATCATGCCATCGAGTTCGTCAACGACCTCAAGGGCATCCGACCGGAGACGCCCTTTTTCATGTACTTCGCGACCGGCGCCATGCATTACCCGCACCAGGCGCCGAAGGCGTACATCGACAAGTACCGCGGACGTTTTGACGAAGGGTGGGACGTACTGCGGAAGCGCTACTTCGAGCGGCAGATCGAGCTTGGCATCATTCCCCCGGGCACCCGCCTGCCGCCGAGCAATCCGGGAGTGCAGCCCTGGGATCGCTTGAGCGAGAACGAACGGAAGTTCGTGTGCCGGCTGCAGGAGGCATGGGCGGGGTTCCTCGAACACACCGATGTGCAGATCGGGCGCCTCCTCGACCATCTTCGTGCGGCGGGCCACCTGGACAACACCGTCGTGATACTCACCGCGGACAACGGCACCAGCCAGAACGGCGGACCGTACGGCGTAATGAACGCGGGCGCGAGTGCCCGGCGCAACGCGGCAAACGACGGACAGACCGTGGGGGCGAAACTCGACCGGCCCGAGCCCGAAGAGGACTTCGACGCGATACAGGAAAAGCTCGAAGACATCGGCGGTCCCCACAGCAACAGCGACATTCCCTGGGGCTGGTCGCAGGTCGGAAACACGCCGCTCCGGTGGTACAAGCAGGACACCCACGGCGGCGGCGTACGGGTGCCGATGATCATCCACTATCCGGCGGGCGTTAGAGACCCCGGGGGGGTCCGGAACCAGTTCCACTACGCCACCGACATCGCCCCGACAATCCTCGAGATTCTCGATGTCGAACCACGGTCACACTACCGGGGCTACGACCAGATGCCGATTGCCGGAACAAGCCTTGCCTACACCTTGGGCGAGGCGGATTCCCGAACCCGAAAGCCGATTCAGCACTTCGAGATGATGGGCAACCGCAGCCTCTGGCACGACGGCTGGAAAGCCGTGACAAGGCACGAGATCGGGGATGATTACAGCGACGACGACTGGGAGCTGTACCACCTCGATCAGGACTTTTCCGAGTACAACAACCTCGCGGGGGCAGAGCCCGAACGCCTGCAGAAGATGATCGACATGTGGTGGGTGGAGGCGGGACGCCACGGCGTATTGCCCCTGGATGATCGCCTGTTCGGTCAACGCCCGACCCGGCCGGGCACTTACGCCTATCGCTTCGTGCCACCCATGGGACGGGTTCCAAGGGCACAGTCACCCGCCATCGGACGGCGCAAGTGGTCGCTGACCGCGGACGTGGAAATCCTGGATGCGTCAACCGAAGGCGTCATCTACGTCCAGGGTTCGGCCCTGAACGGGCTCTCACTGTTCGTGCGCGATGCAACGCTCTGTCTCGCATACAAGGAGTTGGGTCACCTGACCCTGGGCCGTTCCACGAGCACATTGCCCGAGGGACGCTTGCGCGTGGGCCTGGTGTTTGAACCGGGCGATGCGACCACGGGGAGGATCGCGCTCATGGCGGAGGGCCAGGAAGTCGCTTCGATCCCCATTCCGGACGTTACGACAATAGGAAAGATGCGCGCGGTCCAGGTGGGTCGCGACCGGCATGCACCCATCACCGACGCATACGAAGCACCGTTTGAGTTCACCGGGGTCATTCATTCGGTGGATGTGCGTATCGAACCCGGGTGAACGCGCTTCTGGCCGCGCCATGAGTCCTCGCTGTCGCGCGACTGGAGTTCCACACCGTTAAGGTTCATGCACGCGCAAATGCGTTGTGCGATGAGCCATCGCCTGGCTCGTCGTATGATGCGACCTCCATCCGATCACTGGTCATGAATCCATGGCGCCAAATTCCACGTTGCCCCCATCGACACCCAGAGATGTCCGTCTCGGCATTACCGATCCCGCGGATGTCGCGTTCCCGCTGCGCTGGGGCATCCTCGGCGCCGGCAGGATCTCGGCGCAATGGGTCCCGTGCCTGCACGCGTGCCCGGGCGCCACAGTGACCGCCGTCGCCGCCCGTTCGGAGGATCGCGCACGGGAGTTTGCCCGGAAATACGGCATCGCTTCTGCGTACGGCAGCTACGCCGAGATGGTGGCATCGCCGGACGTCGATATCGTCTACGTCGGGACCATCAACCGGCTGCACAAGGAGCACAGCATCCTCGCCGTCGAGGCCGGCAAGCACGTGTTGTGCGAAAAGCACCTGGCGGAGACCGGGGCTGACGGGAGCGCCATGTATGCGGCGGCGGAAGCGCATGGCGTCATGCTGCAGGATGCCGTCTGGACCCGGTTCTTCCCCGCGGCGGAGCATGCTCGGATGTTGATCGAGGAGGGCGCCATTGGCGAGGTCCTGCTCGTGCAGTCCGACTTCGGCGATCCGATCTACACCGTGCAGGCCGCCGTGTTGGGATTCGGTTCCGAAGCGACGCCGACGGCGATCACCGTTGCGGGCCGCAGGCCCGGTGGCGCCATCGTCGAGTACGGTCCCGACAAGTGCGCGGTGCTGACGTTCCCGCCCATGCCATCGGAATTCGTGGAAACAACGGAAATCGTCGGTCGCGAAGGGCGCATCACGCTGGAACAGCCGGCGCATGCTCCAACGACCATCACGCTCCGTATCCCGCCTCCCGGGACCGTTCCGTCGCGTTACGTGACCGACAATGTCCCCGCCCCGGTACAGCGCTTCGAGTACCCGTTGCCGGCGGCGGTGAGCTTCTCGGAGCGAGCCTATCCGAACCAGCAGGGATTCCTGTACCAGGCCGAGGCGGTGCATCGCTGCCTGGCCGCCGGCCTGCGGCAGTGTCCTCAATACGACAAGCAGGAGTCCCTGCACGCCCTCGACATCGTGGCCGAGATCAACGCGCAGCGGGCGTGAGGCTAGCCAGCGCCGTAGAACGGCACGCGTGCCCCACAAAAGTCGCACCTTCAGCACACTCGTCACACGGTTGCGGCGTTCAGCCTACCTGTTCGAGAAAGGCTCGCGGCGAGAATACGTCGACCGACCCGTAGCGTCGCTCAGCGAAATCCCGTCGGTTGCCGGTGACCAGCACGGCGCCGCCAGCGGTAGCAGTTTGGAGATAAACCTCGTCGTCGCCATCGCGCAGGCCGAAGACGATATCAGCCGGATCGACGAAGACGGCCACCCGCTCAAGCTCTGCAATGACAGCGTAGAGGCCCTCCCGGTAAGCCGCATGAGCAAGGCGTCCGGCGACCGTTCTGTACTCGTCAACAATCAGATCGGAAAGCACCACCTCGTGATGGCGGACAGCCTCCACGACGACATCGCCGCAGACACCCCGGGTTCTTGCGGCCGATACCAGAACGTTGCAGTCGATCACGACTCTCATGCATCGCGTTCACGATGCTTCTTGCGCGCATCGACGACATCTGCGACGGCAGCCGCGATGATTTCGTCCTCCGAGCGGCGCGCATCCTCGGGCGTGGGCTCGATGCGCTGGAGGATCGCGGCCACCCGGTCAGCGGCAGCGCCGCGGTCCACTACCTCCTTGGGGCGAAGCAGGATGCCGTCGCCGACGACCGTGGCCTCCATGATGTCCCCCTCGCGCACGTCAAGCCCTTTGCGCAGCTTGGCGGGGATGGTGACCTGGAACTTGGGCTTCACAGTGACAAGCTGCATGACGTTCCCTAGGAAAATTGGAATTTCCAATTTTCATACCATAGGACTGTCTACGCGACAAGGGATTCGGGGGCGCGGTCGTGGGTGGTTTGAGAGATCAGCGTAACTGTGCAGCCCGCGCACATTTCGCGAACCGGGCGTCGACTACGATCACGTGGTAGTCGTGAGTGACGTAGAACGCGTGCTCTGCGTAGGGGCGAATCGAGCATGCGGTGTATGTTCGTCGCCCGACCGCAGAGGTCAGCGTCGGCCAGACTTCCAGATCGGGATGTTGCGCAGCGAATAGTTTGCCCGCTTTGATAGCCGAGGGTCCCATGCGCGCTCGGTTCGATTGACCCCCGCACGTCGACTCCGACACCTTACCTCAAATTCAAACTGATCCACTGCCGGCGCAATGCCGTAACCGCAAACGCCCGGGGTGCCGGAATTACTGGAAGCGCGCAACGTCGTCCCTGCTCCGAGCCTCGCGCTATGGCCTCACGTTTGCGTTGAGCCCCGTTTAGTGTTCCCCCTAGCTGCAGCGTCAGCAAGTTATTCCCACCCCAGTATTAGTCCGACGACGTCAATCAGAACAACTAAGGCATTGGGGAACGCTACAGATACACACAAGAAGACGAGCCAAAATACGGCACCCCCAGTGAAGACCATCTCATCTCTCTTTTCCCATGGCGTTAACTCGGTGTCTGTCATCTCATCCATCCGGAATCGCCAAGCCATGGCCAACAACCCATACGTAATGCCACAACCAATGAACAGAACAAGGAACCACGCTAAACAAAGGCCAATGCCACTGAGAAGCCATGTGAGAACGGCTATGAACCAGTCAAGTGGGCCGCGAGGCCAGACCATGCTGATGGTGCCTTCCATTATCCAATGCGCCACCTGGACCGCCGCCCCTATCGGAGCAAGCCACAACGCCCTGTCACACCATCGTTGGACCGTCGCACGTCGTTTCCAATGCCTTTCCCATTCACCATCCGTTGAGGGAATCAACGCCACTTCTTTGCTCCCATCAGGACCAGGACCCTACCCTGGCGTGTTGACTGGGTTGGCTTTTCTATCTCGCGTCGGTAACGCCACAATGGCCGAGCCAAATGCGGTCGTAAGTCCCGACTGATTGCTGTTCTGCATCTGCACTTCGACGAGGTGTTCGCCGTCGACGACGAACTTCTTCACCACTGAACCAGTAAGCGTATTCGTGTCGCCGACGATGTTGGGGTGGCGGACCGAAGCGTTGAGCTTCCTGAGCGCGCCGTCATCCCCCATCCAGTCCGTCACGATCTGGGTGAGCCAGCAGACGCGTTGCGGACCGAAGTCGAACTGGCCCGGCATGTTGCGCCGCTTCTGAGCGTGCTCCAGGTCGAACCGGCCGCCGCCGCCGAGTTCCCCCGAACCCTCTGCTTCGAGGCGGTCCCGCGTGCTGCGACGCAGTCCGAGAACGCCGTGGGTGAAAAGGAACAGCTCCGAAACCGAATACGTCCCTTTCTTCAACGCATCCAACTCGTCGCCTTCGGCGACATCTTCCCAATAGCGCGGTTCGGCACCGCGCCGCTCCCGTTCCCATACGAGCGGATCCGCCGCTTCGTACACGGAGTCGGCGTCGCCGCCCTTCGGACTGCGGTCGTATTGAAGCGTGCCGCCGGTGTTCTCGTACCGCGCCATCAGCGTCTTGAAAGTCGCTACTGTCTCATGGCGATGGTTGCTGTATGTCACAAGCCCGGTGTTGAAGTTGATCGCGCCGATGCGGCCGCTCGTCTTCCTGACCGTTTCGCCGACCTTTTCGGTGACGGTGATGCGGTCCCCCAGCCAGACGGGTCGAACGAAGTCGATCTCGACGCCGGCGTAGTTCACGGGCAGGTATTGCGTCGACACCCGGGCACGGTCGATGGCGCCCGTCTCCCCTGCGACGACGCCGAGCGCAACGCTATAGAGAAAGCTCGGGGGCGCGGTGATCATGCCGAAGCGGCTGTTTCTCGCGTGCTGCTCGTCGCGCCACAACGGGTTGTAGTCGCCGATGCCCTCGCAGAAGTTCCGAATGTTATCGAGACTGGCCTCCTTCGTCGGGTGGTGGGGCAACACCTCCCCGATCCCCTTCCTGTACTCGGCTTCAAACTCGTCGATGGTCCTGATCAGGTCCGGCGCGGCCATGGTGTCCTCCTCCTGTCCGTCTCGGGTTAACCCGGTTCGCAGACGCGATCTCAACCGCGCCCCGCTACCTCGCGCATGAGCAGATCCATGGTGGCGATCTTCTCGTCGCCCTCTCCGAAGACGGCATCCGTCAAGATGATCTCGTTCACGCCGATCTCTTCGTACTGCGCAACGATATCTCTCATCTCGGCAGGCGTACCCGCGATCGCGCGGCCCGGCGGTCCGAGTGGTTGACGACCCGCGGGATGGGCCTTCAAACGGGCCTCTACCTTCGCCTTCGTGGTGTCCAGGAACATCAGCACCGCCGCCGTACGCTCGATGTCAGCCGGGTTGCGCCCGACATCCGCGCAGTGCGCGTCCAGAATGGCGCCCTTGTACTCCATCATTGCCACGTTGCCCCAGTGATTCCACTCGTCGGCATACTTGGCCGTGATCTTGAGCGTGACCTTCTCGCCGCCGCCGCCGATGAGGAGCGGCAGGGGATCCTGCACGGGCTTCGGCTCCAGGGTCGCGTCCGTGAGCTGATAGTAACGGCCGGAAAAGTTGCTGGTCTTCTGCGTATACAACGCCTTGATGACCTGGCACGCCTCCTCCAGCCGCCGCAGTCGGCCAGGTATCGTGTCGAACTCGATGCCGTACTGGCGATGTTCGTTCTCCTGCCATCCGGAACCGAGTCCCAGCACCACACGCCCGCCGGAAATGTGATCCAGCGTAGCCGCCATCTTCGCCAGCACCGCCGGATTACGATAGGTGTTGCCGGTGACCATCGTGCCGACGCGCACGCGCGGGACACGCGCGGCAAGGGCCGCCAGCGTCATCCAGGCTTCGGGAAACGGCATGTCGGTATTGGCGCCCGCCGACATGAAGTGATCCGCGACCCAGAGGCCGTCCCAGCCCGTCGCCTCCGCGTGCGCACAAAGCTCGACCATCTCATTGAACGTCAGCCATGGGCTGGGCCAGTAACCAAAACGCATCGTCATCTCCTGCGGGCGGGAAGCGCACAGTTAATGGGTACCGGGCGCCGTTGTCAAAGCGATCGGAGCCGCCCGGTGTTTTGAAGAGCGGCGTGGCGTCCCCGTATCATGGGTCCCATTCCTTGTGGTCCGCGCCATCGACCATGACTGACAGCACTTCGCCGCACACCCTCGCCGTCTCGCCCGCCGACGGCCCCGTCGCCATCACCGGCGCCAGCGGATACGTCGGGTCGTGGATCGTCCGCGAACTCGTGGAACAGGGCTACCGGGTCCATTCGTGCGTTCGGGATCCCGGCAGACCGGACAAGGTTGATCATCTCCTCGCCATGAACCATCAAGGCCTGCCCGGGAGCAATACGCTATTCACCGCCGACCTCCTGAAGCGCGGCAGCTACGACGCCGCCTTCGAGGGATGCTGCGCCGTCATGCACGCGGGGGCCGTGCTTACGCGTCACCAGGCGACGCCACAGGAGGTGTACGACGGCTGTTTCACCGTCGTGGATCACGTCATCGAGTCGGTGCAAAGGGCAGGCACGGTCCGGCGCCTGGTCCTGACGAGTTCGTTCTCGGCGGTATCGCACCCAGCCGAAGAAGGCTATGTCTACACGGAGAAAGACTGGTGCACTGACAACATCGAAGACCGGCCGCCCGGCTGGTCGGAAGAGGACATCCCCAATAACCGGCATGCCGCCTACGCCTATGGCAAGGCGCGGGCCGAACAGTTGATCTACAGGGCCGCCGAAGAAGACGGAGGCTTCGAGTCGATGTCGGTGCTGCCCCTCGACGTCATCGGGCCGGTGATGTGCGCCAACCACGACGACGCCGGCTGGCACGTCTGGATCCGGCGGATGCTGCAGGGCGAACCCTTCACCCTGACCCCGGGAGGCAGGATGCTCTGGAACAACGTCGACGTACGCGACGTCGGAAGGGCGCACCGACTTTGTGCCGAAAGTACCGTGGCACGGAACGGTTCGCGTTACATCCTTGCGGCGAGCGACCGGTCGGGCGAACTCTTCACCTGGCAACTACAGGCGAAGTTGAAGGAACTGTTTCCCAGATTTCAGGACATCGGCGGTGAAGAGATGGACGGCGACAGACCCAAGGAGCCGACCTTCGACAAACCGCGTTCCTACTGCACGCTGGCGAGGCGGGAGCTTGGCCTGACGCCCTACTCCATCGACGAGACACTCATCGCGACGATCGAATCCTACGTCCGACTCGGCGTCCTTTCGGTGTAGCGAGCCATTTCGAAAGATACGGCCAGTTTAGCTGCCTCTCTTGCGCAACCAATTCCAGGTGACGAAAAATGTCCCACAGGCCAGAATCAAGCCAATCACCGATTCGACAACATGCGGGTTGCCCATCATGGACATCCATGTGACGAAGACAATGATCGCAGCAATCAAGGCAATAGTGGACTTCGACATGTCATCTCCCGAGATGAAAAGGACCGATTGTACTCGTGCTACTTGCGTAGCCGTTGCACGTCATACCGACAATGGAATTAAGCGTTTCGGACAAGCTCAACTAGGGGAAGGTGCATTCATAGAGCCCGACTGTCAAACAACACATGGAAGCTGGTGCCAGCAACGTCAGCCCGGCCCAGTCTAATCCAATACCGAAATGAGCCTGAACGGAGAGGTAGGCGGAGTCGGAATC
>JAPOYI010000097.1 GCA_026706665.1 Gammaproteobacteria bacterium
GGCAGCTATGCCGAACGACGCAGTCGTCCGGCCGTTGAACGACCGGACCGCCCACTGAAGCGAGCCCGAGAGCCCAGCACGCTTCGAGAGGAGATCGGGCTCGGTGCTTAGAGGCATTGTGCCGCGCCAGCCTGTGATCGTAGCCGCGTGATCGAATCACAGCCCCAGTTCACATCGCCAGTCACCCCCCGATCACACTCTCGCCGCTCCAAGTCGTTGATTCCCTTGGCCTAAGTACCCAGCCACGAACCACGCCGGGATCAGAGAAAGGGCCGGGGGAAAAGCCGGGAGCGACCCTATCTCAGACCTGCGGTCTTCGGCCCCGACAGGTGTTCCTCCGTCACACCTGCCGGGCCGGGTCGCTCCCGGCTGAAGGAGTCCCTGCGGGAAGGCTCGCGCACGCCACCGCCAGCGGCGGCGTGCCAAGGTCGTCATCGATATCGTGTTCGGCAGCTTTCCGCCGCCGTCGCCGCGGTTCGTTCCCGCCCGACTCTCCGTGTTAGTATCCAGCCAGACAGTCGGTGCCCGCCGCTCGTACGGGTGACCGCACTCGCCAATGTGGTTCCGGCGGACCGGCGGAGAGGTAGGATCCGCCAGACAACTGCATGACCAAGGTGACCCTCAAGAGGCCGAAGTACCCCTGCAATGACGATTTCGTGACCGACTTCGAGACGGAGCCGGGTGCTGGGTTCTTTCCCGGTGCGGGAGGGTACTTCCACGGCTGTGCGTCGTGTACGTGTCCATCCAGGATCGTCTTCTTTGGTACCGACTTCGGCACGAAGCCGGATTGGGACAGCAAGGTCCGAGGTAAAGGCGGCGAAAAGCCGACCCAACCGACGTTGCAGCGTCTTCGGGCCTTGGTCGACGATGTCGGTGACGCTACCGGCGTCAGAGACCTGGCATGCTGGTGCCATTTGACCAATGCCGTGCTCGCGCTCGCGAAGACCACGGATACGGTCAAGGGGAACACGGCCACCTACAAGGCGTACAGGAAACCCGAGCACCGATCGTACCTCCGACAGTGCGGCGAAGCTCACTCCCAGTGGCTGCAGAAACAGAAGCCGGGTTTGGCAGTGCTCCTGGGGACGAAGCACCTCAGCGTCTACGGATACGGAATCTGGTCGGCGGTGTGGCCGGAGCTCTTCGGTCCGGGTGGAACATGGTGCGGAATAGAGATGAAGGACGCTCTGTCCGACCCCGTCACAACGACCGAATCTGGACTTCGCGTGCAATTGATGTACCACCCATCGTCGGGGCCTCACTGGCGGAGACGACTCGATGACGCCAAGGCAGCCTTTCGGCAGGAAGTGGCTCGACTGGTTCCGGTTGCGGGAAGCCCTACGCGGCGGTCGGCGTGGAGGAGTCGGCCCTGGTCGAGATCGAGGTCCAGGCCTACCGGCGGGTGATCCGCCGCCCGCGCTGGCGCCGGAGTTGCGCGTGCGCCTCGTCGCCGGCGGAGGTCTCGGCGCCGCCGGCGCCGCGGCTGTTCGCCAACACGGCCTACGGCACCAGCGTCTGGTCGCGGGTGCTGTATGAGCGCTACGCGTGCCTGCGTCCGCTGCAGCGGGTCGGCGCCTGGCTGGGCGACCAGGGGCTGCCGGTCTCGTCGGGGACACTGGCCGACAGCGTGCCCCGCTTCGTGCCGCTGTTCGAGCCGGTTGCCGGGGCGATCCTCGCGCACCAGCACGAGGCGGTGCTGCGCCACGCCGACGAGACCACGTGGCGCGTGCAGGCGCTGCGCGGGGAGGGCCACTCGGGCCGGGCCTGGCTGTGGACCGCGGTCGGCAACGGCGCGGTGCGCTTCCACATCGACGCGAGCCGCAGCGCCGAGGCGGCGGCGAAGCTGTTCGGCGAGCTGGCGCCCGAGACGGTGATCGTCTGTGACCGCTACAGCGCCTACAAGCGGCTGGCGCGGCTGCTCGGCGGCACGGTCGTGCTGGCGTTCTGCTGGGCGCACATGCGACGGGACTTCATCCAGTGCGCCGCCGCCCAGGTCCGCCTGACCGGCTGGTGCGAGGCCTGGCTGGAGCGGATCGCCGCGATCTACCGCCTGAACGAGGCGCGGCTGGCCCGCTACGACCCCGGCATCGAGCGCCAGAGCGCGGCGTTCGACGCGGCGCAGGGCGCGCTCGCGGCGGCGCTCGACGGCCTGTTCGCGACGGCGCAACGGGAACTGGCCGGCCTGCCGGAGCACGCGCGCGAGGGCAAGCCGTTGCGCTCGCTCGTCAACTGCTGGGGATAGGGCGTCGGTCGGAGCGAGGCTCCGCCCGTGACGCCAAACGGAACAATGAACGAAGCGCACATGAAGCGGGCCGTGGCGCTCTCCAGTCGAGGCATGGAGTTGGGCCACGGCGGGCCGTTCGGGGCCGTGGTCGTCCGCGACGGCGCGGTCATCGGGGAAGGCTGGAACGAGGTACTGCGGTCGAAGGACCCGACGGCCCATGCCGAGGTCGTGGCGATCCGGCATGCCTGCCGAAAGCTGACGACGTACGACCTGTCGGGCTGCGAGATCTACGCCAGTTGCGAGCCGTGCCCGATGTGCCTGGGCGCGATCTATTGGGCGCGCATCGGCTGCGTCTACTACTCGGTCAACCGGCGCGACGCGGCCGGGATCGAGTTCCTCGACGAGTTCATCTACGAGGAGCTGGCGAAGCCGTTCGATGAGCGCACATTGCCGATGGTGCATGTCCCGTGCGACGGGGCGCTCGATGTCTTCGCAGCGTGGCCGCATCTGGCGGGGCGTGTCACGTACTGAACCGGCGCGGTCGAAGCGAAGCACGCCCGGGCGCGCGTCGTCGCCTGTGGCGGGAAGACGGCGCGTCACCGGCGGTCGGCGGCAGCCGAGCGACGGCCCGTCAACGCCGCCCGGAGGCGCGGCCGGCGGCAAGGGGTCGAGGAAAGCGCAGCATCCCCCGCCATCCCCAATGTACGCACATTGGGTCGGCTGGCTCCCGCCATCGAGATGATGGGAGCCAGCCGTTCCCGTGCGCCGTTTCCATCGTCCGTGATCGGGTGGACTGGGGTCGTTGAGATCTGGCGAGTCGGTGGGCCTGTTCGGATCTCATGTGCTCCGGTGATCCTCGTTTCGTTCGCTGCGGGCTTCTGGTCCGGCGGCTCGATGTGATTCCGGCTCCGTGGTTCTCTGCGGTCGTTGCGGGGATCGACGTTTCACCGCTCCGCACCGTGCTGGTCGAGTGCAGCACGGTGTTCATGTAAACTACTGACCAGAAGTGCTTTATGGGAACTCATGCTAACGCACGGTACGAGTGCAAACCGGACCGCACGGGCATCCGGTACCGCCCTCTCTGCACCGCGAATCCATCCGGCAGTTCCTCTGGAGGTAGCGTCTGAGCGGGCATCCTCGTCCAACTAAGGTCCAATCCGGACGAGCGTGCGCGAGCACACGCTCACACTATCTGGCACGACGATGCCGGCGGTTCTGGTACCGCTCGCTGCCCGGAGCGGGTAGAGTGGCCGGGGGCTCTCATGTCATCGACAATCGGGTTCATCAAGAACGTGGCGATCCGCAATGTCTGGCCGACGGAGCATGCCGACTTCACGCCGTGGCTTCAGAAGCACATCGGCGAGCTGGACAACGTCCTCGGGCTTGGATTGACCAACCCGCAGAGGGAGGTCGGCGCCGGGGACTTCAGTATCGACCTCGTGGCGGAGACCAACTTCGGCGATGTCGTCATCGAAAACCAGTTCGGACGGAGCGATCACCGCCACCTCGGTCAGCTCGTGACCTACCTGTCGCAACGGGACGTTGAGCGAGCGATTTGGATCGCCGAGGACGCAAGGCCCGAGCACGTCAAGGCCGTGGAGACCTTGAACGACCGCGGCATTGGGCAGATCTGGATGGTCACGGTGCGAGCCATCACGATCGGCGACTCCGCGCCTGCTCCGCTCTTTGCCGTGGTTGCCGAGCCGGCCGATGTCGAGAAGACCGTCGAGTCCACAGAACTCACGCAAAGCCAAGTCAAGAGACGTGACTTCCTGGCGGCTCTTTTCGCCCAGGCGCAGGATGCGGGGATCGACTCTCCTTTCAAGAATCTATCGCCGAGCATTCATGGGATACTCCACACGCCCGCGAGGGGGCAGCGTCTGGTCTACCGGGTCGCCGTCAATCGACACGGGTCCCGGGTCGTCATCACCAACGCGAGGGGCAGGTGGCTTGGGGCACTGGCCGCGTTGATCAAGAACCGGCAGGAGATTGACCAAGACTTTGCGGCGGCCGAACTGAAGCAGCCGCTCGAATGGGACGATACCGTGACCGCTGGCCGATGGGTGATCCGCTACGAGGTCGACGTCAACTACCAGGACGAACCAGACTTGACCAAGATGGACGAACTCAACCGGGCCGCGGCGGCGATGAAGCACGTATTCGACCCGTACCTCCAGCAACTCGATCCACAGCTCGAAGAGGATGTGTCAGAGCCATCGGTCGAGTGACGGCATGGCCCTGAAGGGCGGCAGGCAGTAAACGGGCAGCGATTCGGCGCTGCGGGCTCGAAGAGTCGCTCACGAGCTACGAACAACGCGCGGGGCGCATTCGGCTCGGGACTGGCGTTGCTCGGCCACCTCACCGTTCGAGTACGCTTGCCACGGGGTACGCGACTGAGACCTGTCCATGAGCACCCCGACCGTGGTTGATCATCCGCTGCTGCAGCACAAGCTGTCACTCATGCGGTGCAAGGAGACCGACACCCCGCGATTCCGGCATTTGATGCGGGAGGCGTCCTGCCTCATCGGTTACGAGGTGACGCGCGACCTGACCCGGGAAGCGCGCACGGTGGAAACGCCGCTGGCCGCCGCAGAGGCGAGTTTCCTGGCTGACGAAAAGCCGGTGTTGATCCCGATTCTGCGCGCCGGCAACGGCATGCTCGACCTGCTGCCCACGGCCAGCGTGGGCTACTTGGGCCTACGGCGCGATCCGGGCACGCTGACGCCCTCGGAGTACTACTTCAATGCGCCCGGCGACCTGGACGACCGGCTGGTTGTCGTCTTGGACCCGACCCTGGCGACCGCCGGATCGGCCACGGCCGCCGTGAGCCGGCTGAAGGCGGCCGGCGCGCGCCGGATCAGGATGGTGTGCCTGCTCACGTGCGCAGAAGGGATCCAGGCGTTCCACGCCGCGCACCCGGACGTACCGCTGTACACTGCGGCTCTCGAGGAAGGCGTCGACAGCCACGGCTATCTCCTGCCCGGCGTCGGGGACGTGGGCGACCGACTGCACGGGACGACCTGAGCCGCGCAGGACCGGTCGCGGCGGGGGTTCAGGTCAGTTCCGCTCCGGTGTAAACGCCATCGGCATCTTCAGCATGGCGTTGAACCAGATGCTCCTGAGCATCTCCACGTCCCCGGTCGGATGGACGTCCGGTATCCGTTCGATGATCTCCGTCAGCAGCGCCTGAAGCTGCAGCCGGGCGAGCCGGGCGCCGATGCAGAAGTGCGGGCCGATGCCGAACGACAGGTGCTCGGTGGCGTTCTTGCGGGTGATGTCGAACTCGTGCGGTCTGTCGAAGACTGCCGGGTCGCGGTTCGCGGCAGGATAGGAAATGTAGATCTTGTCGCCCTTGGAGACCTTGCAGCCGCCGATTTCCGTGTCCTCGGTCGCCGTTCTGCGGAACTTGATCACTGGCGGAGAAAAACGCAGCACCTCCTCGATCGCGTTCGGAAGGTACCTGGGCAAGTCGCTGCGCAGCAGCTCGTATTGACGCGGGTGCTCGTTCATCAGCCGGATGAAGTGCGACGCGGTGCCGCGTGTCGTCTCGTGGCCCGCGATGGCGAGCGTGACGAAGAACATATTCAAACTCGACTCGCTCAGTCGCTGGCCGTCCACCTCGGCGTGCACGAGACGACTCATTATCGACTTGTCCGGGCGCTGCCGTTTCTCCTCGGCAACCTCGCGCGCGATGGCGAACAGGGCGTAAAACGCGGAATTGGATTCGTCGCTGCGGGCCGGATTCTCGGTGTCGGCCGTGGCGTTGCCGAGCATGAACACCTGCTCGCGCAGTGCGTCGCGCACGCCGAGGAGCCTGCAAAAGGTGAACACCGGCAGCTTGGACGCCACGTCGAAGACGAACTCGCACTCTCCCCTTGGCGCCACGGAATCCACGATTTCGCGTGCCACGCTGTCGATCTCCGGTTGCAGCGCCTTGAGATCCTCCCACCCGAACGGCGGGCGCACCAGCTGCTTCATGGCGCTGTGCGGTTCCGGCTGCATGCCCATGATACCCGCTCGCTGAAGGGCCAGTTGCTCCTCGTTCCAGTCCCAGATGACCGGACTCCCCTCCCAGGACGAGAACAGATCCTGATTGCGCGAGACGTCGACGACGTCCTGGTAGCGCGTCAGCACCCAGAACCCGTGGTCCATCGACGCGCCCGGTATGGGAGTGTGATAGCTGTCCGTCGGCGGATTCCAGTGCACGGGATCGACGTCCCGCCAAGCATCGAACAACTCGTGCGGCGGCCCGCCGTGCAGGGGAATGAGGCCGGGGTCCAGAAGGTTGGTGTCGATCGCCACCTGTGACATCGTTCGTTGTCCTCCAGGTCTAGCAGCCCGTGGAAAAAGTCGGGCCTGGGCTCGACGGATCGAGGCACCTTCTCTACA
>JAPOYI010000214.1 GCA_026706665.1 Gammaproteobacteria bacterium
CACGGAGGTCTTCGGTTCCCGCGGCGTGGTGCAGCGCTGCCAGGTGCACAAGCGCATGAGACGCTCCTCTGCGAAGGGCCTGGGGATTCCAGGCGCTCGCCGAGCAGCGTATGGCCAGGCTCACGACGCGAGGCAGCGGCGTCGATTGGCCCGGACGTCTCAGTGGTGCCGGTGCCGCGTGGGCGACTCGCGAGCCAACGCTCGACTTCGCCGGCGTCCACCGGACCGACCGTGGCCCGATACGGACGGGCTGCGGGAAGCGACCGGCGCGGACCCATCGATAGAGGCTCGTTGTGGACGTTCCGACGCGTTGCTCTACTTCGTCACGCGCGATTAGCTGGCGGCCGCGCGCCCGTCCCCGGAAGTGAACGCCCGGAACAGGGTTCCCGGTCGCTCGATACTGTCGCGTTCGGGCTCCATCGTCCGGGCGGGCTGCCCCGCAACTCCCGGTCCGGTCGCCAAATAGACCCCAAACACCTCCGTTCTGTCACTCTAATGTCAGGCGGCGTCTGTCAGGATCTCATCTGGAAGCCAGCGTTGGGCAGCGAGAATGCGGCCGCCGACAAGGCGAACGGGAGATCCAGAGATGAGAGCAGCGATCGTTGGCCTCGGGATTCTGGCGCTCGCCGCCGCCGCGAGTGCGCAACCGTCCACGCTTGCCCACGGCATCCCGTCCCTGGACGCCGGGAGTTCCCTGCAGCTCGTCCCCACGCACCCAGTCCCGGGTGTCGACGCCGCCGCGCTCACCGCGGCGGCGCTTCGCGACACCGGCCCCGGTCCCGAACGGTATGCCCTTCCCGTGGAGACCAGCATCACGCCCTTTGGCGACGTCGGACTCGTGGAGGAGAGGTGGGACGAGGAGCTGGGACAGGTTCGAGCCACCTGGCGCCTGCGGGTTGCCTCCGAGGGCGCGGTCTCGATGGAGCTGGGCTTCCACACGTACTGGATGCCGCCCGGGGGGGAGTTGTTCGTCTACACGCCCGACTACGAGGAGGTTCTTTCCTTCTCGGAGATCGACAACGCCGAGCATGGCGAGCTGTGGACGCCCCTTCTTCCGGGTGGTGAGATCGTCATTGAAGTTTCCGCGCCCGCGGACGAGCTGTCGCGCGTCAGACTCCAATTGAACACCGTTCTTCGCGGCTTTCGCCGCTTCGACGCGGTCCCGTTCTCCAACAGTTCCTGCACCTTCCACGTTGCGTGCAACGAGGCCTCTCGCTTCCGGAACGCCGTCCGCGCCGTTGGGAGGGTCAGTATCGGCGGCTACTGGTGCAGCGGCGTCCTGCTCAACAATACGAGGCAGGATAGAAGGGCGTACTTCCTTACCGGCGACCATTGTGGTGCTCCCAGCGGTGGCGCTGGGGCGAGGTGGCAGGGTGCGTTCCGCCCCGCGGCGCTGAAGGTCGCCTGGAATTACCAGGACGCCACCTGCGGCGGGGGATGGACCCGGCATCCGGACTTCCGCGAGCAGACGGGCGCGTATCTTCGAGCGCGATCGGCCGACACGGATTTTGCACTGTTCGAACTCGACAGCAGGCCGGAGTCGTCCGCGAACGTGCATTGGGCCGGGTGGTCGAGGAATCCGTCGCTCTTCCGCGTTACGGCCGGTATTCACCATCCCCGCGGGAGGTCCAAGATCATAAGTCGGGATGACGACGCGCCCGAAGGCGCGACCATCACGGGGTTCTCGGGTGAGGGGGACGCCCGCTTCCGGGCTTGTGACGACAGTGCCAACTGCGACGCGCTCACCGTTTATTGGGATGAGGGATTCACACACAGGGGTTCATCGGGATCACCCTTGTTCAACGGTTGGCAACGGGTAATCGGACAGCTCATCGGTGGCCACCACAGTTGCGGCCGCGTGGGGTCTCGCGACGACAGTCACCTCGCGCTCTATGGCCGGCTGCGGGCCTCGTGGACCGGAAATGGGACGCGCAGCACGAGGCTGAGGGATTGGCTCGACCCCAGGCGCACGAACCCGAACTCCTTCGGTGGCGTCGACGCCGACGTATCAGGGTACAACCTCGTCGTCAGGTCGGCTCGGGTCAGCGCCAGCAGGGTAACCGCCGGAGAGTCGTTCACGTTCTCCGCCACGGTCCACAACCTCGGTCCCGGGACATCGCCGACGACGAGGCTCCGATACTACCACCGGCCTCCCGGTGGGAGCTGGACGAGGTTCGGCAGCGACAGCGTGCCCGGGTTGCGCAGGTCGGCGAGCAGCCCGGAATCGATCATTCCGGCGGCGCCGACAGCCCCGGGGAGGCACCTCTACGGGGCGTGCGTGCTAACGCAGCGCGGAGAGATTGACGACGACGACAACTGCGGCTCCAGTGTCGCGGTGACGGTGGTCGCGTCGGATGCGGCCCGACCGGACCTCGTGGTTCGGTCCACGAGCATCAGCGACAGCACGCCGGTGGCGGGGCAACAGAATCGCCTCTACGCGACGGTCCGGAACATCGGCAGGGGTACGTCGAGTGAATGGCAGTTGGTCTGGTACCACAAGCATGGGACCGGCTCCTGGGAGAGCATCGGCAGGGACTACGGGAGGGCGCTGAGGCCCGGCGCGGGCAGCCGGCAGTCGTTCCTTGCCACCACGCCCTCGAGTTCAGGGACTCACCACTATGCCGCATGTGTGAACTCGGTAGCGACGGAGAGCGATACCAGGAACAACTGTGGATCCGTGGTTGAGGCGACAGTGGGCGCCGGGGACGCAACCAGGTGCACGAACAACCTCGGCACGGTTAGCGGGACGGTGACCCGCACGGGTGCCTGGACGGGAGAATGCCTCACCGTTCACTACTCCCTGGGCGAACCCGCCGTGTACTACACGTTCACGCTGCGCAACAATGCCACGGTGACCATAGACCTCACGTCGTCGAACGCGAACGCATGGCTGGCATTGTACGGGGGCTCGGGACACGGGTCGGGGCGCATCACCGCCGACAACGATGGTGGGGAAGGCACGAATGCGCGCATCGTGCGGTCGATGGCGGCGGGGACCTACACGATCGAGGCTACGACCCTCGCCGGGGGCGAGCGCGGCTCGTACCGGCTGACGCTGGCGGTAGGTGCGGGTGGGGGGACGTTCGTCGCTACCAGTGGAGTCATGGCCGCTGCCACGAGAGATGCGCGAGAGCACTTCGGCGACCTGGATTCGGCGTACGCCAACCCGAGGGAGGAGCTGGAGTGGACACGAAGCGGGTCCACGGTGAGCGGTCGGTTGTCGCTGTACGGCCTCATCCGCGGCGGATCCTATGATGCCTCGCTGGGAGGGTACTTGGGCTCGGCTGGCTTCTCGGGATTCACGGCAACGGTCTCCGGCACCATCACCACGTCGAGTGGCGGCGGTTGTCCCTGCACGGTACGGCTATCGGGAAGTAGCGGTCGAGCTTCGTATTCTCTGAACGGGACCCTCGACGCGGCGGGCAACCGCATCACGGGGCAGGTGGAGATACGGCATCCCACCGACTTCTTTCCGGTGCAGCGGGGGTCGTCGACCTACGTGAGGCGTTGAGGGAGCGCGTGACGTGGCGTCGGTGTCGCGACCGCATTCAGGCCGAGGCGCGGTGATGGGCGGCCCGGGCCGGCGCGGGCATCGGCAGACCGCGGCGGTAGACGATCATCTCTCGAGAAAGCTCCTCACGATGACCCGCAAGCGTTTCTTCACCAACGTCTCCACGGCGGTCGGCCTGGTGGCGGCGCTCCTGCTGCTCACGCAGATTGTGGGCCATTCGCATGTGTCTTCTGGCCTCTGGGACGCGGGCGACATTCCCGTGCGCATACACCTCGGCAATCTGAGCGCCGCCTGGAGGAACGCGGCCATCGACGGACTGCGTGCCTGGAACAACGCGGGTGCCGCTTTCGCGTTCAGTTGGAGCGCGACCTCCCGGGCGCCGGCGGATTGTGAACGTTACGACGGCACGAACTCCGTCATCTGGAGCGATACGCAGTGCAGCCTGGGGCGCCGGCTGGCATGGGACGACAACCTGCTGGCGAAGATGCATTTCTGGACTCTGCGCTCTACGGGCGCCATCGTCGACGCCGACGTGATGTTCAACGACGCGAAACGGTGGTCGATATACAACGGGCCGCTGCGACGGTCGGGCGACGGTTCGATGTGGGACTTCCGACGGGTCGCCACCCACGAGTTCGGTCACGTGCTCGGCCTGGACCACCCGGACGACCACGGCCAGGAGCGAACCGCACTCATGAACTCGGAGACGAGCGACATCGACACCCTGCAGGCGGACGATGTGAACGGCGTTCGCGACCTCTACGGGTCCGATCCGGGGGCGGCGGCGCGGACCTGGTGGTCCGCTCGCTCCGAGTCGACGACAGCACGCTGACCCCCGGGCAGGTCTTTTCGTTGTCGGCCACGGTTGCCAACGAGGGGACGGGCAGGTCGGCGGACACGACCCTGCGCTACTACTACTGGCGAGGCAGCGCTCGGGAATGGACGGTGATCGGCTTCGACAGCGTGAGCAGCCTCGTGCCCTCCGCGAGCGCCGACGAGCTGATCCGGTTGCGGGGGCCGGCGACGGCGGGCCGACACTTCTACACGGCGTGCGTGGAAGCGGTAGCGGGGGAGACCAACCGCCGCAATTGCGCCCGCAGCTCGGTTCGCGTGACCGTCAGCGATGGAGGGGTCGGGGCGCCGGACCTGGTCGTGCGTAATGCACGAGTCAGCGACCGCAACCCGGCGCTTGGGCAGCGCTTCCGATTGTCTGCCGACGTTCACAACGTCGGCACCGGCGAGTCGGAACCTACGCGTTTGCAGTACTGGCGCCGGTCGCGGGGCGGTGCTTGGGAGAAGGTCGGAGATGACGACTACGTGCCCGCTCTGGCAACCGGCCGCCACGTCGCCCATTCCACGCTTCTGACAGCGCAACTGGGTACGCACGAGTACACGGCCTGCGTCGTTCGGGTCCGAGGGGAACCAAGCGGGTCGAATTGCTTCCGCCCGTACGTGACCGTGACCGCCCGCGTGGCGCCCCTGGGGTGTACGAACGACCTGGAGATATTGGCGGGCGTGTTAACGCTGCACGGGATCTGGAACGGTAGTTGCGAGGACGTGCGCGATCGACGATGGTATTCGCGGTATTTCACTTTCCGCGTAGGCGGGGATCGCAGCACCTGGGTGACCATGGACCTGACGGCCTCGATGCGGACGCACCTTCAACTCTATTGGGGCGGTGGGACGGGTGGTGGCTGGATTGCGAATGCCACGTCGTTCGGCACGACCACGCGCCTTCGCCGGTGGCTGGCGCCGGGGACGTACACGATTGAGGCGCGGCCTTTCCTGCAGGGAGCAACCGGTCGATTTACGCTGACGGTGGAGGTTGAGTAGCCGGGGCTCCCAGACTGTGCTCAGCGGACCTCGCGGGCCTTGAACGTCCCCCATCGGGTGGCGTACGTGGAGCGGTCGGCCCGAATGGCGCCGCCCCCTCCGCGCTCGCCCAGACGTAGTGGCCGCTCGCCACCTGGAGGGAGAGGAAGTCGCCGCTCCGGACGGCGCCGCCGACGTTGTACGCGGACCGGCGGCCGTGCGGGACCCGGCGCCGCAGCCGGAAGCGCTCCCACCGGCCCACCGACCTGCCCGTCGCACTCAGCGTCGACCCGCCTCCACCGTCCGCCCGCAGGTTGCGCATTCCGGTGAAATCGATCACCCATTCCGAAGCGAAACCGATCAGCGAATGAACTAACCCGCTTCGCGGGATCCAGGCAGCCGCCGACCGGTTCGGTCGGTCTTCGTCCGGCTGCTCCCTGATTCTTCTTCGCCCCCCGTTGTCGTCCGTAGGCTCTTCTGCGCGACCGCCTGGATGGACCAGGCCGGTGCGGTTCACAGAGGAGTCTCATCATGACCCTGCTTCGCCAACGGATGCTGGACGACATGCGGATCCGGAACCTGGCGGCCGAGACGCAGACCTCCTATCTTCGCCACGTCTCGAAGTTCGCGCGCTTCTACGGGCAGTCTCCCGAACGGCTTGGTCCCGAGGACATCCGAACTTACCAGCTGCACTTGATCGATGACCGGCAGCTCGCGCCGACCTCGGTGGCGGGTACCGTGGCGGCCCTGCGTTTCCTCTATCAGGTCACGCTCAAGCGGGACTGGGCGGTCGAGGCGCTCCCGTTGCCGAAGCGCGGCGAGACGCTGCCGGTCATCCTGAGCCCCGAGGAGGTCGTTCGGTTTCTCGAAGGTGTAGCGCGTCCCAAGCACCGCATGATCCTCACCACGTGCTACGCCGCCGGGCTTCGACTCAGCGAAGCGTTGCGCCTCCAGGTCACCGACGTCGACAGCGACCGGATGGTCCTGCATGTCGCACGGGGGAAGGGCGCTCGGGATCGCTACGTCGTGCTCTCGCCGACGCTGCTGCAGCAGTTGCGGGTCTGGTGGCGGGTGGAGCGGCCGGCCCGGTGGCTCTTCCCGGGACGGAATCCGGAGCAGCCGATGCAGAAGGGAACCGTCTGTTCAATGATGGGGTGGACGCCTCCCCCCCAACGGCATCGCAATGTGCCAAGGTGGAGCAGTCAGAACGCACCACCTGAAGGAGG
>JAPOYI010000221.1 GCA_026706665.1 Gammaproteobacteria bacterium
CACGGAGGTCTTCGGTTCCCGCGGCGTGGTGCAGCGCTGCCAGGTGCACAAGCGCCGGAACGTACTCGGCCATCTGCCGGAGCGGCTGCACGCGTCGGTCGACAAGGCGCTGCGGGATGCGTGGGACCTCGACTCGGCGGACCGCGCGGTGCGGGTCCTCGAGCGGCTGGCGGCGTCGCTGGAGCGCGACCACCCCGGCGCCGCGGCCTCCATCCGGGAGGGCCTCCACGAGACGCTGACCGTGCAACGCCTCGGCCTGACGGGAGCGCTGCAGCGTACGTTGCGCTCAACGAACATCATCGAGAACTTGAACGGGAGCGTCGAGCACTACACGCGCAATGTCAAACGGTGGCGCGGTGGCCACATGATCCAGCGCTGGGTGGCGAGCGCGCTGGTGGAGGGCGAGAAGCACTTCCGACGGGTCCGAGGCTACCGCGACCTGCCGCGTCTGCTCACAGCCCTGGACGCAGTGGCGCCGCCCGTCGGCGCGGTTGCGGACGTGGCGTAACATATACGACTTCGTAGACCAGACGAGGGGTCGTCACTCCCGAAGTTCAACAGTCAAAGGGACAATCCCGCGATGCGCCCTGCCGCTACGACCACGTCGGCGAAACGCGTTTTCCACAGCTCCTTGAGCGGCACAAACCGCCGCTCACACGCTCCACCCGCGTACTCGTTGTAGGGTTGAACCTACGAACCAACCGGCACGTCCCCGATCACCCGGGTACGATTCCGACGGAGGTGACCGGCTGACCAATCGTCGCTGCGCTCCGATGAGCGTTCACGTTCACCGAAATCCGTGTTCACGTTCCCCGGAGTCACCGTTCAACTTCACCGAAAGACGCACCCGCCGCACGCCCAGGCTGGGGGACGGCTCGCAGCCCAACAGACTCCCACTATGCCAACGGTATCGGCCGACTCAACGGCACGCAACATTCGAGAGTTTCTCCCGAATGTCACGATCATAACGCTCCATTTTGTAACCCGTACGCCACAGTGTAGCGCCCTCAACAACCGTGCCGGTGTTCCTCTGATAGTCTGCCGTTCCGATCTCCCTCAGGTCATAACCATCGTAATAGTCGTGTACAATAAGGTCAATCACCTCGTCGTAGTCCCAGCACAGAAACAGTTCCTGTACAGGACCGCTTCCCCACCACCTATTACCGCGGCGGCACTCCTTCGTCACCGCAACACCCTCGGCGCTACCGATACCGCACGGCCCCGGTCGCTCCACCCACGTTGCAATCGAGAACAATCGTTCCTCGCCGACGCTATACCGGCGCCTGTCTGCCGCCTCGATCACGTAGGCGCCGGCCGCCAGATTGTCGTCGATTCGCATGCGATTGCCTTCCGCGTCGCCCCCCCCACACAGATCTGACGAGAGCTCCATCATCCGTCGTTCCGCCCTATACAGGTTCAGCCGGAGCGATGGGTGCGCTTCCGCGGTAAGGTCGATGATTGTCTTCTCGTGGGCGGACAGAACGAAATGATAATACCGGGCCCTGCAGTAGCTGGCCCAGGTTTCATCATGGCGCGTCTCCCCTGGATAGATGACGCTCGGGATACATATTAACTCGTTGGGTTCGTCGGGTTCGTCGGGTTCGTCTTCGTCGTCAGGGCTTACGGCTATCTGCACGTTGCCAGCGCAGTTCCTTGTGTTCGTCTCACCGGCAACAGATGCCACGCACGCCGTATACAAGTAGGTGCCCGCGGTCGACGGCGCCCGTAGCGCGGCCGATACTGGACTGGTCGCCGCAGGCGCAAGGCTTCTCACACTGCTGCTGCCGATCCGCATCCAGGAACCGCCCTCGGCCCGTGAGTAGTAACGCACCGTCGTCGCCGCCGCGGTGGCGGTCCCCACATTGCGCACCGTCGCTGTGAAGGTAAAGTCCTGCCCAACGACCACGCTGCTGCTGCTGACCACAGGGTTCTGCACCACGAGATCCGGTGCCCCGCCGTCGTCGTCGCTGACGGTGACGCGAACGGAACTGCGGGCGCAGTTGCGTCGGTTGGTCTCTCCCGTCACGGCCTGCACGCACGCAGTGTAGTAGTGCCGTCCGGCCGTCGACGGCGCCCGCAATCGGATCAACTCATCGGCGCTCGCCGAGGGCGAGAGGCTGGTCACGCTGTCGAAGCCCACCACCGTCCACGCCCGTGCGCTGGCTCGCCAGTAGTAGTACCGCAGGGTCGTCGCCGCGGAGGTGCCCGTGCCTTCGTTGGCGATGGTGGCCGACAACGAAAAGACCTGCTCGGGCGTCAGCGTGCTGTCATCGACCCGAAGCGAGCGAACCACGAGGTCCGGGCTACCGCGCCCCGGGTCGGAACCATAGAGGTCTCGTATCCCATTCACGTCATCGGGCTGCAGGGTGTCGATATCGCTCGTCTCCGAGTTCATGAGCGCCGTTCGGACCTGGCCGTGGTCGTCGGGGTGGTCCAGGCCGAGCACGTGGCCGAACTCGTGGGTGGCGACCCGCCTGAAGTCCCACACCGTGTCGCCGCGCGACTTTCGCAGCCGCCCGTTGTATATCGACCACCGCTTCGCGTTGTTGAACATCACGTCGGCGTCCACGATGGCGCCGGTGGAACGCAGCGTCCAGAAGTGCGTCTTCGCCAGCAACCCATCATCCCAATCCAACCGAGCCCCCAGGCTGCACTGCGCATCGCTCCAGATGACGGAGTTCGTGGCGTCGTACCGCTCACACTGGGCCGGGGCGCGGGACGTAGGGCTCCAGCTGAACGAGAAGCGGGAGCCGGCGTCGTTCCAGGCACGTAGCCCGTCGATGGCAGCAGGCCTCCAGGCGGTGCTCAGGTTGCCGAGGTGTATGCGCACGGGGATGTCGCCCGCATCCCAGCGGCCGGAGGACACATACGAGTGGCCCGCCACCAGGGTGAGCAGCAGAAGCACCGCCACGAGCCCGACCCCCGTGAACGCGTTGGCGAAGAGACGCTTAAGGGTCATCGTGAGGAGCCTCCGGAGAGATGGTCGTCCATTGCGCCGATTAGCCGACGCCCACCGAGCCTCGACAGGGACGGCCCGTCACTGCGACTCGGTCTGGATCAGGGTCCTGAAATCGTCGAGCGTCAGCGCCTCCGGCGCCGTCTCTTCCAGCGCCGCGGCCACTTCCGGCGCGGAGGAGAGGTGGGCTACCCGCTGCCCGAGGCTGCCGTCGAACCCCGCGACGTTCCGGCCGAGATGATCCGCCACCGTGAACACGTCGCGTCCCGCGTCGAAGATGACCCGGTACAGACCCTGCCACCAGCCCACGAGGGGACAGGCCTGGACACCGTTCCCCGTGGAGAAGACCACGGCCCGGTCTCGCACCGCGAATTGCGGCATGCCCGAGACAACGAGCGTCAAGCCGTCGGGGGCCGGACCGCCCAGGAACCGGAGCGTCAGGTCCTCGCTGGCGACGCTGCCTTTCAAGACCTCGAGGTCGGAAAAGGTCACGAGCGTGAACGGCATTTCGAGCTCCGCGTCCCAGGTCTGCTCGATAGCCGTCACGGTGCCGATCGCGATGACCTCCGAACCGGTGACGACCTCCGAGAAACTCAACTTGGCCACGGTGGTCGCCTGCGCGGCGGGCGCTCCGAGTAGCGCGATGAGGAGTAATGCAAAGACCGAGCGCGTCGGGTGCCGCAAGAGAAGCGAAACGCACATGTCGTCCTCCCCGCGCCGCGTGCGCGGTGCCATTTGGGTCGTTGGTCTGTTCGGCTGGCAGCGTGGGGCTCCCGCTCGCCCTTTCGTCGGGCGGGCGCAACCCACTTCCGTGAACTGCGGCATCCCGGCGACCACGAGCATCAGCCCGTCGGGTGCCGGACCACCCAGAAACCGAAGGGTCAACTCCGACCGGTGCCGCAACCGCCCCCGGCCATGCGGTGTGAACCGACGCCGATCAACATACCGCATCATGAGGGGATTGCGCGCCCTGCAAACAGAGGGGTAACTGACTGTCGGCGTTCCGGCCGCAGGCCCTCGTCGATCAGGGCCGAGGTGTGTGCGCAGGATGGTGGCCTCACGCCGTCACCTCGCGCTGGTGTGCTTCCCTACACAAATCGTACGGACCGGGACGCGTCCGCACCCGCGCTCCGCCGCGTGAACCGGCGCAGTGCCTCGGTCAGCTCCACGGGGTCGGCGTCGAGCTCCGTCGTCACGTCGAACCCGAGCCGCTGCAGCGCGGCGGCCATGTCGACGGCGTCGTTCTCGGGGTTTCGGGAGCCGGCATCCGAGTGCGACCGGCCGACGCCGGCCGCGCTCGCGAGATCGGGCCGCGCCATGCTCCTGGGCAGGAGCTGGACCAGCATCCCCGCGCCGATCGCGTACGGCGTCGCCGTACTTCGGGTCGCCCGTGAACGCGGCGTCGGCGTGCTCCTGGGGCAGGAGCCGGGGTCCCCGTCAGACCCGGATTCCGGTGCCCGGCCGCAGCGTGCAGGTGACCGGATCCGGGACCAGGTCGAGGGAGCTCAGTGTCATGGACCCGATGCGGACGGCACTCCCAGGCGCTTCGACGAGGCATTCGCCAATGGTGCACCGGCCGCCGACCCGGACCATGATCGGGCCCGCGCGGGGCCGCTCATCCCAGATCCCGCCCGGCGCGGCCCGCCTCCTGCCAGATCGACCGCACCAGTTGCTGCCGGTTCGCTGCAAACCCAGTCCGCGTCCTGCTGACCGCCGCCTACATGCCCCTGCAGGAGCTTCGCCGGTGCGCCGCACGCACCGCGAGCGCCCGCGAGTTTCCCAGGCTAGCTGTTCGCCGACGAGTTTCCGGCCCGACCCCCTCTGTTTGTAGGGCGCGCAAGTCCTCTCGATGCGGTACACTATCGTCGGTTCACACGCAGCCACGGGTGGCTGACGCACGGATCGGCATTGCCGTGATGTGTTTACGATGGCTTCACAGCGTGGAGGGCCTGATCCAGATGCCTCGACTTCCAAAGGCGTTAGCATTTTTCAGCTCCGCTCTCGTCGTCACTATCGCATTTCTGACCGCCACGCCCGCGATGGCTCAGGATGTCGTCTGGTCGGCAACTATGACTCTTGGTAGGGTCGAGGGCGCCGCCACGGTTACTGGATACAGCAGGTGGGAGGACGAAAACTTTGGCGAGCTCAGTGATACCGAATTCACGGTGAGCAGCACGACTTACACCGTGATCAGTATCGGTTTCGTTACGTTCGATGACCCCACGGCTGGACTCGTGACTGTATGGCTATCGTCGCCTATCGATGCTGGGTGGACGTTCACAATCGATGGCGAGACGTTTGCCGTCAGTGATGCCACCCGTAATAGCGAATACACCTGTTGTGGCGGTTACCTCGCTATCTGGGACTCGAACGCCTTCCGGGACTGGACCGAAGGCCAGCGGATCGCGGTCGATCTGACCGTCATCCGGGCGGCACCGGAAGGGCCTGAGGAACCCGAAGAGCCTGAGGCGCAGGTTCCCGGCGTACCGACCGACGTCGTGGTCGAGGCCGACGACATGATGCTAACGGTCACCTGGGACAAGCCGGACAACCGCGGCAGCTCACCTGTTACCGGGTACTCGGTGCAGTTCCGCCAAGCAGGAGGCGTGTGGGCGGATCACGCCCACGACGGACTCACGCGAGAGACGACCATCGACGGTCTCGTCAACGGCGTCGCGTATCGCGTTCGGGTGGCGGCGATGAACGACGCCGGGATGGGGCCGTACGCGGAGCCGAAGTCCGGCACGCCGTGGAAGCCGGAGGAGGAAGTCCCGACACCGGCGCTGCCGTTCTTCGGGTCGGTCGCGTTGGCGAGCGTGCTCGCGGCGGTCGGCCGGCGCCGGATGCGTCAGCAGACCCGTTGAGCGCCCTCTCAGGGTCCCCGTCCATCACGGCCGTAGAGCGGCGGCGCGTCAGACGGCTGCGGACCTACGGACTGGCCCGCGACCTGACGCTCGCCGTGGCCACTCGCGGTCGGGTAACGGAACAGAACCCGCCTTATCAGACGTGCACCCTGCCAGCCGCGGCGCGCGGGAGGACTCCCGAAACTCCTGGAGAAGATCGAGTCGTAGCGACTACAAAGTTGAGTAGAGCTTACCAGATGTCACTAGATTGCCCGCCCTCTGTTATGACTTGAAGGTACGGAATGATGTGCTGTAGTCTCTCGTCATCCACAGACAGCTCAAGACTCTCCCTAATGTCTCATTGCTGTTGAGCGTTTGTCACTACTATTATCATATCGTCTGTCCACTGTTCAATCTGTCGTCCAGCCAGTCGCACGATTGTTGACCGGAGCGTTCCCTGCTGAGACCCAGCAGGAGGATCCAAGAGCCCATCGCTGGGAATGTCCCAGAGGCTGTTGAAGTTGCGATGAAGCGGGTGGCAACTCCTCGCCCCTGTTCTGTGGTAGGACAGGGGTGCATCAACGAAGGAGGAGAGCCACCCATGGCGAAGCATGACAGCCCGAAGACGTCCAGCCAACCCCCTAGCTGCTATGGAATGACCCTTGTCAACGACCCATACGTTCGTCAGCGCGTGCGTTC
>JAPOYI010000135.1 GCA_026706665.1 Gammaproteobacteria bacterium
GCGTGCTTCGGACCGCTGCGGACCGCCACGGACCAGCGCCAGCGTTAAGGCAACGATAGCGAAAACCCAGCGAAAAGCGCCCGGATTCATTGGGGTTTCTGTTAGGACGCCTCGGATACGCCCACGGTTCCACCCACGCGCGACCGCCGCCCACCGCCGGGGCCATCGTCACCAGCTGCGGGCGGGCCGCGCGGGTCACTCCAGAAACCTCCGCGCCGGCCACTGCCGCGACCGGCCCAGCGTACCATGAAGGAATCGCCGCCCGCCCTCCCGAGCATCGGCCGAGGCCGTCACCCCGACAAGGCCCTGTCGGCCGCCTTCATCCGTTCCGCCCCGCCCGGCAGGCACTGTGACGGGCAGGGCCTCTACCTCGTCGTCCAGCCCACCGGGACGCGGAGCTGGGTCTAGCGGCTCGTCATCCAGGGCCGGAAACGTGAACTCGGACTCGGTAGCACCGCCCTGGTACCGCTCGCCGAGGCGAGGGAGCGGGCGCTGGCCAACCGCAAGCTCGCCCGCGAGGGTGGCGATCCCCTGGCCGAAAAGCGCCGCGCCGAGGGCATGCCGACGTTCGCCGACGCCGCGGCCCAGGTCGTCGAACAGAAGCGGGCCGGCTGGCGCAGCCCCGTCCACGCCCGGACCTGGCTGAACAGCCTCGAACTCCACGCGCTCCCGCACCTCGGCACCCGGGCGGTCTCCGACGTGACGAGCGCCGATGTGCTGGACATCCTGACGTCGATTTTGGCACGTGAAGGCCCAGACGGCCCGGAACGTCCGTCAGCGCATCAGCGCGGTGATGGAATGGGCCATCGCCATGAACCTGCGAGCGGACAACCCGTGCGCCCGCGTGCTGCCGGTGCTTGGGCAAGCAGAACGAGGTCGTGCGGCACATGCCGGCGCTGCCGCACCGGGACGTTGCGGCGGCGATCGCGACCGTTCGAGCGTCGAACGCGGCCGAGGCGGTCAAGCTGGCGTTCGAGTTCCTGGTGTTGACGGCCGCTCGATGGGGCGAGGCCCGTTGGGCGCGGTGGACCGAGATGGACACTTCGGACCGCGTGTGGACCATCCCGGCCGTGCGGATGAAGGCGAACCGCGAGCACCGGGTTCCCCTGTGCCGCCGTGCCGGCGAGGTCCTCGACGCGGCGCAGGCGCTCGGCGACAATCCCGGCCCGCTGGTGTTCCCGGACGGCGACGGTGAACCGCTCGACGAGAAGGTGCTCCGGCGGCTGCTGGAGCGTCACAAGGTCCCGGCCGTTCCGCATGGTTTCCGGTCCTCATTCCGAGACTGGGCGGCGGAGGAGACGGAGCACCGGCGGGAGGTCATCGAGGCCGCGCTGGCTCACCTCGGGAACAAGGTGGAAGCGGCCTACGCCCGCTCGGACTTGTTCGAGCGGCGGCGGACCCTGATGGACGATTGGGTCGATTACATCGAGGGAACCGACCTCTCGCCGCAGAACGAGCGGGACACGGAGTCGCCGGAACCCGCAGCACCTTGACCCCCGCTGAACCCGATCCGATCCCTGCCGCTCCGATCGACCACACCGACGCCCGGACGGGTCAGGCAGGAACCCGAACGGGAGCACCGACGGACATCAGGCGCTCGGGAGATCGAGCCGGAACGACATCGAGCGGGCCACAGAACGCGATACGATCCCGGGAGCGACGAGGGCGATCTGGGCAGTGAGAGAGAGGCCGGCACACAACGATCCGAGGAACCGAACACTGGCTCATCACAACCGTTGGTGGTGATGAGCCAGCCGACCCAATGTGCGTACATTGGGGCTTGGCGAGGGGGCGCTCCGCACCCCCTTCGAACCCCCGGGCAGGTCGAAGGCTGGGCTCGAATCCACTGGGTGGGGACGCGAGGGAGGCCTCCTATGAACGACTGGCCAACGGTCGAGGTTGCGGTGAAACGCCTGGGGTGGGAACGCTGGCTGTGGAAGGGCGGACAGGGGCGTTGGAAGCGCGAATCGGAATGGTCGAACCTCGAGGCATTGTTCGCTGAGAAGATGGAGGACAGCAATGATCTGTTCTGGTGCGGCCCGTGTCCCATCACGGGACAGGGGGAACCACCCCGAGATGGCAGCAGGGCTCGGCCGGCCAGCCGTGCTCGCAACGGAGTGCTGCTGCATTGCCACCCGTGTCAACAGGAATTCGGAGTCGACAAGCTGGGGGACATTCCGGACTGCGAACGCGACTACTGGGCCCACCATCGGGAACTGATGGCGCGAGGCCGTTGAAGTTCGAGAGCTGTAGGAGCTGGGATCAACCAGGGCGTGGCCCAGCCCACCCCGCCGCCCTTGACCGGGCCGCCGGTCTCGGACCGTCGCCCCCGCGAACGCGCGTGGCTAGCCTCTGCGAGCGGCGTGTCAAGTCGCTTCGCGCCTCCTCCGCTCCGCTCCGGCCCTGCACGGGTGACACGCCGCTCGCGCCGGCTCAGGGCGGGCGATGGCCGTCCGTATCCGTGCGACCATCGACCGTTGGCCGGCCTCCACGGCGGCGGGAGACGGCTCGGACATCGTCCGGACGAAGCGGGGATGGTTTCGAAGATGTGACGATGTCTCGACACTCGTCGATGCGCTCGGTTCCGGTGCCGGTCTGCTCCGTGTCGATCTTGATGAACGATGAGGGTTGTGGGCGCCGGCGTCCACAGCCCCGCCGCTGGCGCGTGAAGGCGACGCGAACGGACACAGGGACGGCGACGGCGGGCTCTTCCCCCTTCCAGGATGGAAGAATACGGCCGGGAGCGACCGCCGCGTTGCGTGTGACGCAGGAACGCCCATTGCGCCGCGAAACCGAAGGTTTGCGGGGGTCGCTCCCGGCATCACTCGCGGCGCAATACTGGTCTGGTTGCTCCGGGCGGGGAGCGGTCCGGTCCCGCAGGCCAGCGCCCTCCGAAGTGACGGCGCTGCGGCCACGATGTGATTCCGGTCGTGATTCGTGACCTTGGATCCAGTCACGGTCCGGCGCGGCGCAATGGGCTTGCAGCGCACAGGAGGCGACGCGGACGGGGTTCGTCGCCGGCCTCAGTTCCAGGCACGCTCGGTCGAGTCCCTCGACTCGAGTTCAGCTCGTTTTCCGTCGCCGACCGATGGTGTTGGTGACCGGTGCAATCGTGACGCCGGTCGTGGTGTGGCGCGGTCGTGGTCCGGCATCGTCGGATAACTGCCCGTTTGGAGCGCGAGCGGAGCCGGGGTCAAGGCCGCAGCCGCCTGTGGCGGGGGGCACGGCAGCGCCGCCGCCTTGACGCCGGTGAGCACGTGCGGGATGTTGTGCTGTCCGACGATGCCGTCTGTGGTCAGCATCCTGGCGCTGACAACGTCGCGGGCGACGTGTGACACGACGGCGGCCGTCGCGTCAAGCCGCGCGGAGCGGATCACGAGCCATCGGACGACATCGACGGCGGAGACCGAGACGCGGGATGGGAGGATAATGAGCGGATGCGGCTTCCTGCGCGGGTGCAGAGCCCTGAAGAACGAGAACTCGAGCTGAAACGGCATGAGCTGGCCGCGCTGAAGGCGGATCTCGTCGAACAGGAACTCCTGCTCTCGACTCTACAGGCCGAGCTCGCTGCTTTCGAAGGCGAGTATCTGCGCGTCGTTGGCGTGCGGTACGCCGAACTCGATGACCTCAGGGCTCGGATCGCAGAAATCCGAGTCGCCAAGTCACCCACTGACAGCGCCGCGCAGGCAGCGGCTTCAAGAGCCCGGGCAACCGCCGAGGCCTCGGCCGCGGAAGCCCATGGTCGAGCGTGCCCCCAGCCGACACCTAGCTTCGACCCACCCAGCGAGATCAAGACGTTATACCGGACCATCGCACGCAGGCTTCACCCCGATCTGGCGGCGACCGACGACGAACGGACCCGCCGCCACGAGTGGATGGCGAAGGTCAACGCCGCCTACCGGCGGCAGGATTCCGAGGCTCTAGCAGCCTTGCTCTCGGCTTGGGAAGCGAGCCCGGAGTCCGTGTCCGGGACGGGGGTCCCCAGCGACCTAGTCCGCGTGATCCGCCAGATCGCCCAGGTGCGGCGCCGCCTCGACGACATCAGGCGGGACATCCAGGCGCTTCAGGCGGGGGAGCTGTACGCCCTTCACCAGAAGTGCAACGAGCGTTCGGCCGCGCACGGGAGCCTTCTGGAGGAGCTGGCGGCGTCCCTCGACGAACAGATTGCCGCTGCGCGACAAGACCTCGCGGTTCTGGAGGCCGAAGCGCCGTGACGCATGGAGGACGGACCGAGCCTGCGCGTTCGCGCCGCGGGCGGACGCTTGCTGCGCGTCAGCACCACGACCTGATCAGGCGCGGACTGGCCGATATCGAGCGGTTGAACGCGGAAGAGCATTCCCAGCGGCTCGGTCTGGAGGAGTCCTTGCTGACCGTAGCCATCTTCGGTCTGGATGGTGACGAAGGGACCACGGTGCGACGGGCCGCCGCCCAAGGCCACGCCGACGCGCAGTTCCGGGTGGGAGTTGCGTACAACGCAGGCCTCGGAGTCTCTGAAGACTCCAACGAGGCGGCGAAGTGGTTCCGCCTCGCCGCCGACCAGGGCCACGCTTCCGCGCAGTACACTCTCGGCGGAATGTGCGACACCGGCCGAGGTGTTCCCCAGGATTACGAAGAGGCGGCTCGCTGGTATCGCTCCGCCGCGGATCAAGGTCACGCCGACGCGCAGCGCGACCTTGGCGTTATGTACGACACCGGCCGGGGCGTCCCGCACGACGACAGAGAAGCCATCCGCTGGTATCGCCTCGCGGTCGACCAGGGCGACGCCCGCGCGCGGTGCGACCTCGGCTCTATGTACGAATGGGGCCGGGGTGTTCCGCAGGACGACAGCGAAGCCGTCCGCTGGTATCGCCTCGCGGCCGACCAGGGTCACGTCGTCGCGCAATACGACCTCGGCAGAATGTACGACAGCGGCCGGGGTGTTCCGCAGGACGACAGCGAAGCCGCCCGTTGGTATCGCCTCGCGGCCGACCAGGGTCACGTCGTCGCGCAATACGACCTCGGCAGAATGTACGACAGCGGCCGGGGTGTTCCGCAGGACGACAGCGAAGCCGCCCGCTGGTATCGCCTCGCAGCCGACCAGGGTCACGTCTACGCACAGTACGACCTCGACAGAATGTACGACAGCGGCCCGCGTGTTCCACAGGACGACGCATGAAGCCGAACGCCGGGCTCATCCTGCCCCGACCAGGGGGGCGCCGACGGTCACGGACAAGTTCAACCTCGGCGACATGACCTACACTGGCCGGGAATCTCCAAGGACTGCCGGTGAAGCCGTCCGCTCCTGCCGTATTATGAGCCATGAGTGAGTCTGGAGACGGAACGGGAACGGGACTCGGGCTTGGCGTACTGATCATCGGTTCGCTGTACTGGGATCCTGCCGGTCACAGGAAGGAATGGCGGAGCCACTGTCTCGATCTCGACGGGGAGCGGCACGTCCGTGCGCCGATCCGGTACGGACGGCGATCCAGATCCCGAGGATGTTCCTACACGATGGTCTTCTCATCGAGTCTCGCGGCCGATCAGCATGGGCGCGCGATCGTAGTGCCGTGCGGACGTGCAAGAAACGCCGAGGATCTCGTGGACGCGGCGGTGCACCTGTGGACCGCCGAATCCTCCGACGGCAAGAATCCACGACGTCGGGTATCAGCGTCATGGGGATGCGTGGCGGTGCTGGAGAATCGGCAGCATCCCATGCCGGCTGCGTTTCGCGCGGCTTGGACGGAGCGGATCCGTCGAGAACGGTGCTACGGGCTGCTGAACTCGGCGGTCGACGAGGATGTCGCGGTCGACGAGTCGGGCTTCCTGCGGATTCCTTGGCCGGTTCCCTGGTCCGAAGAGACCGGTTCAGATCTCGGGGTCGACATCCTCCTTGCGACCGCAACCAATCCGACGATCGTGCGAGGACGTTATCCTACGGCTCAGCAAGTCGCTGATGCATGGAACGCTCCCCGCGGAAGGAAGCACGTCGACTACTTCATCGAGAACAAAGAGCACGGGATCCAGACGTTCGAGGATGACCTCATCGAAGCGCGAATCACGGCATAGAAGGTGGCTGTCCGCTGAGGGTGCGCGGGTCGCGGTTTTCAATGCCGGCGTCGGCTGCCCAGCAAACGGCGGCGGCTCACTCCGCCCGGCGTGGAGTTCCGCAGTTCCGCAGACAGGCTTGGGCGTCCCGTGGATTCCCGGTCATAGTGCGGGGTACGATGAGGGATTGTTGACAGCACGCCGGATGCAAGCGCTGTTATGAAGGACTTACGTGTGGCTGGTGGCAGACAGCACCTCAACGACCACCGGGAGGTCGACCACCCGGTCGAGCGGCGGCTCATCGACACAGATGGTGCCAACTTTGTCGGCGGTGAGCCGGATTAGCCCGCGGCTCGACCGCGGCCAAGTGTACTTGTGCGTCTGCCACCGAACCCCAGTCGCGCCACGTGGTACTCGAGCGCTGCCTCCTCGGCTACTTCCAGTCGTAGTCACTGTACCGATAGTACGACTGCG
>JAPOYI010000004.1 GCA_026706665.1 Gammaproteobacteria bacterium
CATCATCCTCCGATGATCCCTGACGCCGCCTACAGGCTCATGTGTCGTTGGATTTGCGCCCCCCCTTCAGGCTCATGCCTCGTTGGACAAGGCTTGGACTTGCCAGCTTCGTTGCGTATCCGACACACTAGCCGCGCAAGCCCCCTGTCGAAGCGATCTTCCGCATGACCCTCATCACCTGGTCCTGGCTGTTTCTCGCGCTCTACACGGGTGCCATGCTCGCGATCGGCGTGATCGGCAAGCGGCGCGTCAAGCACGCGGACGACTTCGCCACGGCGCGGGGCGCGTACGGCCCATGGGTGCTTGCTTTCGCGTTCGCCGCCACCACCGCCAGCGGCGCGACGTTTCTCGGCGGGCCGGGTCTCGCCTACGAATTCGGCACGGCGACCATCTGGAGCAACTTCCTCTATCCCATCGGCGTGTATTTCGGCGTGCTCATTTCCATGCGCCTCATCGCGACCTCGGGGAATCGGTTCGGCAATCGTTCCATTCCCGAATACCTCGGGGACCGCTACCAGTCGGACGGCATTCGCGTCGTCATATCCCTGCTGTCGCTGGTCCTGTTCTTCTACATCGTCGGGCAACTCGTTTCCGGTCTGGTGATGTTCGAGGTCATGCTCGGCATGCCGAAGATGTGGGCATTGATCGTGACATCTTCGGTGCTGCTGATCTACGTCGTGATGGGCGGCGCCCATGCGGACATACTTACCGATGCCGCCCAGGGGGTCATGATGCTGATCCTCGCCGTTGTCGTCGTATTCCTGTTCCTGTTCGCGGTGGGGGTGGAAGGCGGACTCGGGGGACTCATCAATAACCTCAACACCCAGGACGAGAATCTCGTTGGCCCGTTGAACAGGAGTACGCCCCTGCTGCATTCGTGGTGGTCGATTGCCTGCATCCCGCTGGCGCATCTTCCGCTGGGTCTATTGCCGCACCTCGGCAACAAGCTCTGGGCATTGAAGGACACGGGCCAGCAACGCACCTTCATCAAGCTGGCGTTCACCTTCGGGCTGACGCTGGGCATGCTCGGTCTCGGCGGTCTGGTGGCCCGGGCCCTGGTAGGCGATTCGCTCTACGACGAAGGCGCCAACCCGAACGAAGCCCTGCCAATACTCTTCATCGAGTTGTTTCCGACATGGTTGGCCGCATTGATCGGCGTCGGCGTTCTTGCCGCAATCATGTCCACGGCCGATGGCCTCGTCGTTTCCTCGTCGCAGGTCATCGCCAACGACCTGTACCGCCGAACACTGGCGCGCTACCTGGCGCCCAACGCCACGGAGGAAGAACACGACCGCATGGAACTCCTCATCAGCCGCTGGGCGACAGTGGTGGTGCTGGTTCTATGCACGCTGCTGGCCTGGCTCTTCATGCAGCGCAACATCGCGCTCATCGTCTGGATCGGTGTCGGCGGGATGATGGCGGCGTTTGCGGGGCCACTGGTCCTGGGAGCCCTCTGGAAGGGCGTCACCCGACGGGGCGCCTACGCAGGACTTATCTCCGGATTTGCGACGTTCGCCATCCTGCACGGGCAGGTGCTGAATCCCGCAGTCGTGGAAGGCTGGGGTTTCCTTCACACGGTGATCGCCTGGCTGGCCGGAGAAGGGGCCAATCCCATTTCCTGCGCCGCCATAGGAGAAGGCGTCGGCGTGCTCATGACCTTCGTGGTATCCAAGCTGACCGCGCCACTGCCCGCGGCGCATGTGGAAGAGATCTTCCGCGACGAAGAGGTGAGGCCGGCAGGGCAGACTTGACCAGTGGGTCAGGGATGCTCGTCGGCTTCTTTCCGAGTCGGCGGCAGGCTCCACTGCAATACCAGCCAGGCCGCCACGGCGGAAGCCACGGATCCGATGAGAATCCCCAGCCGGTCTCCCGCGTAGTACTCGCCACCGCCGTGCTCGAATGCGAGTCCGGCGATGAAGAGGCTCAGGGTGAACCCGATGCCACACGCACAGGCGACGCCGACGATCTGCCCCCAAGTGATGCCGGCCGGCAATGACACGGCGCGCGATAGCACGCCCAGGCCGACGAAGACGACGATGCCGGCCGGCTTTCCGAGAAACAGGCCTGCGGTGATGCCGAGTGTCACCGGTTGGAGCATGTCGTCGATGCCGATCCCGCCGAGCGGGATTCCGGCGTTGACGAAAGCGAACACCGGAAGGATCGCGTAGGCGACGGGGGCGTGCAGGTCGTGCTCAAGCTGCCTCAAGGGTGAGCCTCCTTCCGGGTCCCGAGTGGGTACGCAGAAAGCGATGAGGACGCCCGCGAGGGTCGCATGCACGCCCGACTTCAGCATGGCCACCCACAACACCACACCAACGAGCACATAAGCCGTGATGCTTGTGACACGGAGCCGGTTCAGGGTCACGCCGACGCCCAGCGCGACGACGCCCACTATCAGTGCTTCCAGGGACAGGTCCGCCGAGTAGAAGATCGCGATGATCGCGATGGCTGCGAGGTCGTCGAATATGGCGAGCGTCAGCAGGAACACCTTGAGCGAAGGCGGGACGCGTCGACCGAAGACGCTGAGCAGCGCCAGTGCAAACGCGATGTCCGTCGCCACCGGGATGCCCCAGCCGTCGAGCGCCACGGGGTCGTGCCAGTTCAGGGCCGCGTAGATCGCTGCGGGGACGGCCATGCCGCCGACCGCGCCAAGCCCGGGCAGCACTACCTGTCTCGCCGAGGAAAGTTCGCCTTCCAGGAACTCGCGTTTGACTTCGAGTCCGACCAGGAAGAAGAACACCGCCATCAGCCCGTCGTTCACCCACAGGAGCAGTGGCTTCTCGATGGCGATCGCGCCCACCTGCACGGCGATGGTCGTGTCCACAAGCCCTGCATAGAGCGTTGCGAGAGGCGTGTTGACCGCGACCAGTGCCGCGATGGCCGCGGCGAGCAGGAGGATTCCGCCGGCGGATTCGAGCTGGATGAACTCGCGGATGGCGGAAGTGATCCGCGGAGGTTGCTCTGGTTGGTCCATGTCCTATGCGTTCCGGACCGCTTGCCCGAATCGAGACAATCCCTGTTGCAGGGTGATGCGGGGACAGCCGAAGTTGAATCGCTGAAATCCCGGGGCGCCGAATGGCTCGCCGTCCGAGAGGCGGATTCCGAATCGATCGAAGTGCGCGCATGCGTCGTCAAGGGCGAGGGCGCTGACGTCGATCCAGCCGAGATAGGTGGCCTCGACGTGGGTCATCTCGACGCCATCCAGTTTCGCGACCGTCTGCTCCAGCAGGTCGCGGTTTTTCGAAAGGTACGCGGTGACCGCCTCGAGCCAATCGGATCGGTCCGTGTAGGCCCAAAGCGCTGCCGCGAAGGCGAGGGGCGAAACGCCGGACCCCAGGCCCAACAGGGCTTCCTCGTAGTTGTTTCGCAGCACCGGGTCGGCGATCACCGCAACGCCGAGGCTCAGGCCGGGCATGTTGTACGCCTTGTTCGGGCTGAAGAGCGAGATGCACCGCAACTCGGGATCCAGTGTGGCGGTCGGCACATGGGAGGCGGTCGCGTCGAGCAGGAGGTCGCAGTGGATTTCATCGCTGACCAGGGTGAGGTCGTGCCGGAGGCAAAAGTCGACCAGCGCCTCGAGTTCGCTGCGATGATATGCCCGTCCGGTGGGGTTTTGCGGACTGCACAGCAGGAGTCCGCGCGTCGATGGCTGCACCGCGTCCTCGAGCCTGTCCATGTCCATTACCCATCGGCCCCTGTCCCGCACGAGGTCAACGAACAGGGCTTCCTTGCCGGCTTGTCGAGGTACGGACAGGAACGGGTGGTAGACGGGGACGGGTATCAGGATGCTCTCTCCGGGATCGCCGATGACGCGTCCGGCGAGGTTGAGACCGGGAACGACGCCTGGCAGCCACAGGAGCCATTCCCTCGGCACTGACCAGCCGAATCGATCCACCAGCCATTGCAGGAAGGCATCTTCAACCGCCGGCGGCGGATCCGTGTACCCGAGGACGCCGTGGCGGAGCCGCTCTTCCACTGCTGCAAGCAGGCCGGGAGGTGACTTGAAATCCATGTCGGCCACCCAGAACGGCAAGAGGTCCGGGCCGTATCGGACCCACTTGGTGCTCGATGTCGCCCTGCGATCGATGACGGAATCGAAGTCGTAAGCCATATGCGAATCGGCCCTGCGTGACGTGTGGTCGAACGGGCCCGGCGTACTCAGGTCGCGCCCGAGTCCTGCTTGTCCATGCCCGCCACGGCACGGTCCTTCGGCGCGCTGGCGTAGGCGCCGCGGAAGTCGCGGAACGGTCCGTCGCGCCATTCCAGCGCCGCCTTCAGACCGTCTTCCCGCACCCGGCGTCCCCATTCCGCACTGGCGGCGCGCTGGGAACTCAGGGCCTGGATTTCGGTGCCCGAGTGCAGGGCCGTCCGGATACCCATGGTTTCATACTGCCGGTTCACGGCTCGCTTCGTGTACATCAACATCTCGTTGTCGATGAATCCCAGGCGCCGGGCGAACTTCTCCGTGAAGTCCCCCAACTCTTCTTTCGGCACGGCGTAGTTGGCCCAGCCGAGGCGCGCCATTTCCGTGCCGGAGAAAGAGTCGCCCATGAACGCGAACTCTCTCGCCTTTGCAGGCGGCAGGTGCCACGGCGCCCACATCATGTCCATGGTCGTCATGGCCCGCACCGGCGGATAGCCAATCTGGGCGTCTTCCGCCACGATACGAAAGTCGCAGGTGGTGGCCAGTTCGGTCCCGCCGGCCAGGCAGTGTCCCTGGACCTGGGCGACTACGGGCTTGGCCAGCTCCCAGATGACCCAGTTCGTCATCACGACGTGCCTCGCCCACTGCGATGCCCCCGGGTGGGTACTGCCCGTATCGGGCAGCTTCGACCGATGGTCGACGAAGCTATCGTCCTCGGCGCTGCGCGCAGGGGTGAGATCGTAGCCCGCTGAGAAGGAACGCCCGGCACCCCGCAGGATGATCACGCCGACACCGTCGTCGTATTCGGCTTCGCGCATCGCATCCATCACTTCGCCGCGCAGGTTGTTGCTGAGCGCGTTCAGCTTCTCCGGGCGATTGAGTGTGACAAATGCAAGCCGGTCGTCCGTCTCGTAGGTGATGTCGGTGTAGTTCATTGCGCCTCCTGAAAGGGAGTCGCCGCGAATGCGGCGACTCCGACATGCTATCGCAATTGCCCGAGGGATCAGGCGCCGGGAATGGGAATACGAAGACGCCGGCTATTGGGCGTTCCTAGTGGAACACGTCCGAGTTGTTCTGCCGCCGTACAGCCTGATCATCCGTGATGTGCACGTCGCGGGCGGCGTTGGTGTTCGTATAGGCGAGGTCGATCGCGCTTGCGAGGCATGCGGGACACATGCCCTGCACGATCAGGTCTTCCACCACCATGCCGATGACGTCGTACACGGTAATGGCCTCTTCGTGTTCTTCGTTGAATCGCCAGAGTACGTCGCCGACAACCTTGGCGACGGCATCGGCTCGTGTCGCGTCGCGCATTTCGCGCGCCTGGTCTTCTGTCACTGCAAATCCGTTTCAAATCGATTCGACTGTGGGGCATGTTATCAATCCCGGTCAGTGGAAACCGCCAACGTCCCCATAATCGAGAGACTGATGCGAACACGAACCGCAAAGAACCATCCGATCCAGTTACCTTCGGCGCTGTTGGGTGGCGTGCTCCTGTCCTTGGCCATGACACCGATGGCCGATGACGCACCGCCGCCGGCGATTGGCTCCGGGGCTTGCGAAGGGCTGTATCGACTGGCTAACACCATGGACTTCGATCATGCGTGGACCGGGACCATCCGGCTTCGGGAAATGGAGTTCGGGTGCGTGGGGTCGGAAAACGAACGGCGTTATTGGCACATGCGAGGGACGATGGAGAACCTCTTGGGGAATCACCGCGAGGGAAACAGGCGTCGTAGCCGAATCGGTCTGCGTTTGGCAGACTTGCTCACTTGAGAAACCGCGTCGCCTGACCGTTCGCAAGGGCGGTGGAGGCGGTGCCTGACTGCAGCGAGGCACAATGGATCTTACGGCTCACTGGGTCGGAATCGCCGGCATCGTGATATTTGTGGTGGCGTACTCCCTCGTCATCGTCGAAGAGTTCACGCACCTCCGGAAGTCCGTACCCGTCATGCTCGCGGCGGGCGTGATCTGGGCGATCATCGCAGCCCAATATGCCGTCGGCGGCTACGAACACGAAACCCATGAGGCCGTCAAGCACTTCCTGATCGAGTTCGGCGAACTCTTCCTGTTCCTGCTGTGCGCGATGACCTATGTCAATTCGATGAGCGAGCGGCGGGTCTTCGACACGCTACGCTCCTGGCTCGTGCGCAAGGGTTTCGGCTACCGGCGGCTGTTCTGGATCACCGGCATCATCAGCTTCTTCCTGTCGCCAATCATCGACAACCTTACGACTGCGCTGGTGATGTGTGCGGTGGTGCTGGCAGTCGGCCGCAGCGACCGGCGATTCATCGGCATCGCCTGCGTCAATATCGTGGTGGCGGCGAATGCGGGCGGCGCCTTCAGCCCGTTCGGAGACATCACCACACTGATGGTCTGGCAACGCGGCCACGTAGACTTCGTCACGTTCTTCGCCCTGTTCGTGCCTTCCGTCGTGAACTATGTCATTCCCGCGATCTTCATGTCGCTCGCGGTGAAGGACGAGAGCCCCACCGTGGGCGACGAGGAGGTTGTCATGAAGCGTGGGGCCAAACGCATCATGCTGCTGTTCGGCTGCACGATAGCCACGGCGGTCTCCTTCCACAACTTCCTGCACCTGCCCCCGTTCCTCGGCATGATGACGGGTCTCGCCTACCTCAAGATATTCGGACACTATCTGAACCAGACTTCGGACAGGGTGAGAGTGGGAAGCGGCGGCGAGGTGGGAGACATCCAGGGGTTCGACAGCTTCCGCGAAGTGTCCCGTGCGGAGTGGGACACGCTGCTCTTTTTCTTCGGCGTCATCATGTGCGTCGGTGGCCTCGGCTTCATCGGCTACCTGGATATGGTCTCGGCGTACATGTACGTGGAATTGGGACCGACGATCGCAAACACCCTGGTCGGAATCCTGTCCGCCATTGTCGACAACATTCCCGTCATGGTGGCCGTGCTGCAGATGAACCCGGCCATGGACCTGAACCAGTGGCTTCTCGTCACGCTCACGGCAGGCGTTGGAGGCAGCATGCTGTCCATCGGATCGGCTGCCGGCGTGGCGCTGATGGGCCAGGCCCGCGGCAGGTACACGTTCTTCGGCCATCTGAAGTGGACGCCGGTGATCGCGCTCGGTTATTTCGCGAGCATCTGGGTCCACCTGCAGATAAACGGTCGGTACGAGGGCATCATGCCCTAAGTGTCGTGTCACACGACACTAGCCAGGAACAGGCACGCCGCCCTCGAGCACCACACGCAAGACCGCGGCGTCGACGTTACCCCCGGTCATCACGACCGCAACGCGTTGACCGGCGCGTTGTTCACGCTGTTGCATCAGCGCCGCGAACGCCGCTGCGCCCGCCCCTTCGGCAACGTTGTGCGTCTCGCTGTAGAGCACCCGCATTGCTTCGGCGATCTCGGCCTCGTTCACCTCGACCACGCCGGCAGCGCCGCGACGGACGACCTCCAGCGGCTCAAGCATCGGTACGCGGCATGCAAGTCCGTCGGCGAACGTATCCGCCGCTTCAGTAGCGACGACCTCTCCAGCGGCGACGCTCCGTGCCATCGCGGGTGCTCGTGCGGCGACCACGCCGACGATGTCGGTCTTCAGTCCGAGCAGGTCGCGCGTGTGAATCATCCCGCAGATCCCGGATCCCATGCCGATCGGGACGTAGACGACATCGAGCTCCGGGACGGCGCTGAGCAACTCCAGCGCATAGGTGGCAACCCCGCGAACCAGGGCGGGATGAAAAGGCGACACGAGCAGGGCGCCCTCGGCGTCGGCTCGACGCACGGCCTCGACGCGCGCGTCTTCGAAGTCGTCGCCGAACTCGACGAGCTTCGCGCCCCAGCCGGCCATCGCCGCGTTCTTTTCGACGCTGTTGCCCCGGGGCACGAGCACGGTGACCGGCACGCCGAAGCGCGAAGCCGCGAACGGGATGCTCTGGCCGTGGTTGCCCCGCGTTGCCGTGATCACCTTCCGCGGCAACTGCCCGGTCCGGTGCAACTCTTCGAAGAGCACGAGACCGCCACGAACCTTGAAGGCGCCGATCGGGGTGTGGTTTTCGTGCTTCACCCACACCTCGCAGCCGGCATGTCGACACAAGCCCGGCCATCGGTACTGCGGCGTCGGCGGCATGGAGCCGTACACCACGGTCTTGGCGTGATGCAGGCGGGTAAGGTCAAACATCTATGCCGTGGTCTCGTTGTCGCCCGCAGCGTTGATCGAACGGGGCGTCAACGGCAGAATTGCAGACTCCCATCACAAGGTTCGCGTGGCGGCCCGAACGTAGTCCCGGGCTCGCAACCGAACGAGTAAAGGTGCTGTCAAGGATCCTGAACATGCGCCGGAAAACGTGGATGAATCAGCATGTTGATGGAACTTTACCGTGGACGCCGCCAACGCGCCAAGCTCGACGGTCTCGTAGCTCGCCATGACCCGCGTCTGGGATCTGCCGTTTCGGCTCTGGCACTGGGCGCTGGCGTCGAGCGTCCTGTTTTCCCTCTATACGGGATTGGCCGGGGATATCTCATTGATGGAGTGGCACCAGCGCTCGGGGTTCGTGGTCCTGGCGCTGCTGTTGTTCCGCGTGGGCTGGTGGGCATGGGGCGGCCGTTATGTCCGGCTGTCACAGTATCGGACCACCCCGCGCCATTTCATTCAGCATTTCGCCGGAACGGGCAAGGCGGACCCGCATACGTCGCCGGGTATCGTGATGGCCATCCTCGTGATCGTGGCCCTGACCGTGCAGGCCGGCACGGGGCTGTTCGCGACGGATGATATTTTCAACGAAGGTCCGCTGGTACGCCACGTAGGGAGCGACTTGTCGTCGACGATGACCTGGATACACCATCGCGTCTTCTGGGTCATCATCGCGCTCGTGACGACTCACATCACCGCCAATGCGGTCTACGCGATGATGCGGGACCCCACACCGTTGGCCATATTCACGGGACGCAAGCCGCTGGATTTCCCGCCCACCGAGCAGCACCTGCTGCGAGCGCTATTCACCGCCGCTGGCGCTGCGCTCGTCGTGTACGGCGCGTTGGCATGGAGCGGCTATTAGTTAGCAGCTACCAGCAGCTACCAAGCCCGCCGGACATCGACGGAATTACTTCTTGCGATAGTTGTCGTGGCAGCCCTTGCAGGCCTGGCCAAGCTTCTGGGCTGCGGCTCGCACGTCGCCTCCGTTTTCGGCAGCGGCGCGAATGCCGGCTCCCGCTTCCCTGAAGGCGTCGAGGCGTTCGGCGAAATCTTCGGGGTTCTCCCAGATGGCGGGCAACGCATCGGTGTCATCGCCGCCGGAACCGGCAGGAAACAGCGTCGGGGTGATCTCGGCGAGTGACGCCAGGGCGACCGCATGCACCGAAAGGTGTTCTGAATGATCGACTTTGCCCCTGAGGATGTCGAACAGCGCCTGCATGTGACCGCTGATCGCCCCCATCGTGTGGCTGCGGTAGTCGATATCGCCTTGCGAGGCGGCGCAGGGCAGTACAGTGACGAGCGCGGTCGCGCTGGCAAGTGCCCGGAGCGAAGCGAGCGGATTCGTGAAGGTCATGGGGCTGTCCCGAATCGGAAGGAGTGCCGACCGTATACCTTGTCAGTTGGCGGCGCAAGACGCGTCAACGGGGAGCGATGACGTCAGCGGGAACCCTGGTTCCGGTTGAGTTCGCGCCGCGGTTTTCGTTCCACCGCATTGCGGCGGAAGTGCCCCACGATGCACTGTGTGGCGCCTCCCAGGAAACCGAGAATCAGGGCGGCGAGCAGCCACCAGAAGACGGGCACGGACGGCGTCTTGTAGTTCAGGACCTTTAGGCTGACCGGTGTCGCGTTGTCTGCCAGCAACAGCGCGGAGATGGCTACGAGACATATCGCCACAAAGAGCGTGAGGAGTGTCTTCAGCCGCCTCATCAAATCGGAATATGCGAGCCTACCGTGTAGTCAAGGCCTGGGTTCCGCGCTACGCGCCGGGTTTCCGGTCTGTGTTCACCCGGTCGCGCAGTTCCTTCCCGGGTTTGAAATGCGGGACGAATTTTCCGGTCAGGCCGACGGATTCCCCCGTTCGAGGGTTACGGCCGATCCTGGGCGCCCGATAGTGCAGGGAGAAGCTGCCGAAACCCCTGATCTCGATGCGGTTGCCACCGGCCAGCGTCTGGGACATGTGCTCGATCATGGTCTTTACGGCGAATTCGACATCCCGAGGGGACAGGTGTGGCTGATGCGCCGCGATGCGATCAATCAACTCCGACTTTGTCAGGTGGCGCGCCACTGGTTCGTCGTTTTCGCTTTTCTAGTCGGATGCGTCCGTTTGCCTGTCCATCTGGCGCTTGATCAGGTCTCCCAGTGTCGTCGGGCCTCGCCTTTCGGCCTCTCTCGTGCGGTGCTCGCGCAGGTTCGCGCGCTCGTCGTCCTGTTCCTTCGCCTTGATCGAAACGCCGATATATCGGTTCTTGCGGTCGACGTTGATGATCTTCACGGTTACGGACTGGCCTTCCTTCAGTTCGGTGCGGGCGTCTTCCACCCGGTCAACGCTGATCTCGGAGACCTTCAGCGTGCCTTCCACGCCCTCCGTCAACTCGATGACCGCTTCATTGGGCTGTACCGAGAGTACCGTTCCTTCGACGATGCTGCCCCGGTCGTTGGTATCGGTGTAGTCGATGAACGCGTTCTGGTCGAGTTGCTTGATGCCGAGCGAAATCCGCTCCCGTTCGGCATCGATGGCCAGTATGACGGTTTCGAGTTCCTCGCCCTTGCTGTAACGGCGGACAGCAGTCTCCCCTGGCTCGTTCCAGGAGATGTCGGACAGGTACACGAGCCCGTCGATGCCCCCGTCGAGACCGATGAAGATCCCGAAATCGGTGATCGACTTGATGTGCCCGGTGATGCGCTGGCCCTTGCTGTACCTGAACGCGAACTCGTCCCATGGATTCTCGCGGCATTGCTTGATGCCGAGCGAGATACGGCGCCGCTCCTCGTCGATGTCGAGAATCATGACCTCGATCTGGTCGCCGACCGCGACGACCCTCGACGGGTGAATGTTCTTGTTCGTCCAGTCCATCTCGGAGACATGCACCAGACCTTCAACCCCTTCTTCGATTTCGGCGAAGCAGCCGTAGTCGGTGAGGTTCGTCACGACAGCCTGCACGCGGGTACGGGTCGGATACCGTCGGGAGAGGTTGACCCACGGGTCGTCACCGAGTTGCTTCATGCCGAGCGAGACGCGGTTTTTCTCGCGGTCGAACCGAAGGATCTTGATCTCCACCTCGTCGCCGACATTGACCATCTCGCTTGGATGCCTGATGCGCCGCCAGGCCATGTCGGTAATGTGCAACAGGCCGTCGATACCACCGAGGTCGACAAATGCGCCGTAGTCGGTGAGGTTCTTGACGATCCCGTTCATGCGCTGGCCTTCCTGCAAGGAGGCCAGGAGCTCTTCGCGCTCGGCGCTGTTTTCGTCTTCGAGTACGGCGCGGCGGGAGACGACCACGTTGTTGCGTCTCTGATCCAGCTTGATGACCTTGAATTCGAGAGTCTTGCCCTCAAGATGCGTGGTTTCTCGCAAGGGGCGAATGTCTACCAGCGAACCCGGCAAAAACGCGCGAATGTCGTTGATGTCGACGGTGAAACCGCCCTTGACCCGGCCGTTCAGCAGGCCCTTGATCGCCTTTCCGTTCTCGAACGCATCCTCGAGCATTTCCCAGCACTCCGCCCGGCGCGCCTTCTCGCGGGAAAGGCGGGTCGCGCCCCATCCATCGTCCACGACTTCCATCGCGACCTTGACCTGGTCGCCGATCTCGATCTCGAACTCGCCGCTCTCGGTGACGAACTGGCTACGTGGAATGACGCCTTCCGACTTCAGTCCCGCATGGATCACCACGACTTCGCTGTCGATGTCTACCACCGTACCGGTCACGATGGAGCCGGGCTCCATCTCCACGGTGTTCATGCTCTCTTCGAATAGCTCGGAAAAACTTTCTGCCATGCGCTTCTCTTCGTCTTGTCCCTTGTCTTCTGTTTCTTTGATGTCGCCGGGTGACGGACAACCGTGCCCGTCACTCTCCTCTCCGCCCCCCGCTGCCTGTGAGCGAACGCTCGGCAGCGTGGCCGAGCACCTCCTCCACCACAGCCGAAATGGACATCTCGGTGGTGTCGATCATCACTGCGTCTTCGGCTGCTCGCAATGGAGAAACGGAGCGTGACCGGTCGCGCTCGTCGCGTGCCCGGAGGCTCGCGAAAAGGTCGCACAGCCTAACACTCGACCCCTTATCTATCAACTGCTTATGACGACGGCGCGCGCGCTCTTCGACGCTCGCGTCGAGAAAAACCTTGAGCTCGGCGGCGGGGAATACCCTGGTGCCCATGTCGCGTCCATCCGCCACCAGTCCGGGGGGGCGCCGCATGCCGACCTGGACGATTCTGAGCGCATCGCGCACGGGTTTCAGGCGGGCGACGCGCGAGGAGCCGACGCTGATCGGCTCCTCGCGGATCGCCCGTGTCACGTCGCAGCCATCGATGCGGATGTTGCCGGGCCTGATTTCGAAGACGAGCTGTCGCGTCATCAACTCAAGGGTGGAGTCATCGCCAAAGTCGATTCCCCGCTGGGCGGCCGCCCATGCGACCCCCCGGTAGAGCGCGCCGCTGTCCAGCAGGTGCCAGCCCAGCCGTTCGGCGACGAGGGTAGCCACGGTCCCCTTGCCGGAGCTGCTCGGGCCGTCGATGGCGATGACGGGAGAGCTAGCCATCGAGGCGGACGCGCAAGTCGCGGGCTTTCGCGAGACGCCGCCGCAGCGCCGCCTTGTTGTCGTCGATGACGAGACGCGTACCGAGTTGTTTCGCGAGTCCCAGCGTTGCGTCCCGGTTCGCCTGCAGTATGTCGCTCCAGATGGTCGGGTCGGAAGCGGCGACGCGGCTCAGGTCGCGAAACCCGTCACCAATGTAGGCCTCTATCGCCTTTTCGTCGAGCCCTTCCAGGACCTCCATCAGGGCGAAGGCGACGAGATGTGGCAGGTGGCTCGTCGCGGCGATGATTCGATCATGCGCGCCGGGATCGTGCGACGCTACTATCGCGCCGATCCGCCGCCACCACGATTCGACCGTCGCTACGGTTTCGGGATCGGTTTCTTCGACGGGCGTGATGATCACGGAGCGTCCCCGGAACAGGTCGGCGCGGGCGGCCCGCGCGCCGACCTTCTCGGAACCTGCGATTGGATGGCACGGCACGAAATGCGGGGGCACCGCGCCGTCGTTGCGCAGACTGTCGACGACCATCGTCTTGACGCTGCCGACATCGAAGATGGGCACGCCCGGATAGCGCATGGCCGCGTCGGCGACCTGTTCGGCGATCTGGCTGACAGGAGTGGCGATGCAGACACCGGTCGGCTCAATGGACGTTTCGGGTCTCTCGACGATGCCGAGGGAACATGCCGTCGAGAGCGCCTCCGGATTCGAGTCGGTGCCGATGACGCGATCGAAAAGGCCTTGGGCGCGGGCGGCCAGTGCGAACGAGCCCCCGATCAGGCCCGTTCCCACTAGCAGCAAGGACGACGAGGAGGGCCGGTCCACAGGCAGGCCTGAGGCACGGCTGTGGGGCGCGTTCATATCGCCTCGCGCAGAGCGGCGAGGAAGGATGCGTTTTCCTCCGCCAGCCCGATGGAAATGCGCAGGTGGCGGGGCATGCCGTAGTTCGCCACGGGACGGACGATGACCCCCCTCGCGAGCAGCGCGTTGTATATGGGTGCGGCATCCCGGCCACAGTCCATCGATACGAAGTTCCCGATCGAGGCGATGTAGTCGATGCCCAGATCGTCGAGTCCCGCGGTGATCTGCTGCATGCCGGCATCATTGATCGCCCTGCTGGAATCGACGAAGTCATCGTCATCGAGCGCGGCTTCGGCCGCGGCGAGCGCCGCGCTCGAGGCATTGAATGGTTGCCGGATGCGGTTCATCAGGTCGGCGAACCCGGGTGTCGAAACGCTGTAGCCGATCCTCAGGCCCGCGAGCCCGTGGATCTTCGAGAACGTGCGCGTGACGATGAGGTTGGGAAACGAGGCCTGCAGGCGCACGCCGTCGGGGTAGTCGCTGCGGGTGATGTACTCGCAGTACGCTTCGTCCAGCACCGCCCAGACCGTTTGCGGCAGGGACTTCAGGAAGCCGACCAGCGAGTCGTGGTCAATCCAGGTACCAGTCGGATTGTTTGGGTTGGCGATGAAGACGATTCGCGTGGACGGGGTGATGCGTTCGCGCATGGCATCCAGGTCGTGGCCCCAATTCCGTGACGGGACGGCGACCGGCACACCATGGGCCCCTGCGACGGCGGATGGATAGACCACGAAGCAATGCGCGTCGAAGATGCCCTCCGTTCCAGGTGAGATCGCGACTCGCGCGGCGAGTTCCAGGACATCGTTCGAACCGTTGCCGAGGGTGATCTGGTCGGTGCCCACGCCCAGCCGCTCGGACAATGCCCGCTTGAGACGATAGCCGCCGCCGTCCGGGTAGCGCGAGATTTCCCGAACGGCGCGTTCGATCGCGGCGCGCACGCCGGGGCCCGGCCCCCGGGGGTTCTCGTTGCTGGCGAGCTTGATGACGCTGGCGAGGCCGAGTTCGCGCGTTACTTCCTCGATCGGCTTGCCAGGTTGATACGCCGTCAGTCCCGCGACGCGCTCGTTGATGTTGTCGAGCCGCATCAAGGGGCGGCTTGGGCGGGGGTGAAAGACGGCATGCCCGAAGGGCTGACGGATTTCATGGCGCTAGAAGACGGCCTGGGGATAGGAGCCCAGCGAGCGGACTTCAGTGGCCACCGTGCGCACTTCTTCCAGCAATTTGGCGATCTCCTCGGTCTCTTCGTGGCCGTCGAAGTCGATGAAGAAGATGTAACTCCAGTTGCTCACGCGGGACGGACGCGTCTCGATACGCGTCAGGTTGACGTCGTGACGTCGGAACGGCTCCAGCACGCGGTGCAGCGCACCCGACTCGTTGCGGGTGGACACGAGGAGGGAGGTCTTGTCCTTGCCGCTCGGTCCGACGTTCTGATTGCCGATCACGAGAAACCGGGTCTTGTTGTCTGTTTCGTCCTCGATGTTCGCGGCAAGAACGCGCAGTCCGTAACGTTCCGCCGCCATTTCGCCGGCGATCGCCGCTGCGCCTTCGGTCCGGGCTGCGACCCGCGCCGCCTCGGCGTTGCTGACCATGGGCGTGCGGGCGATGTTCGGATAGTGCCGGTCGAGCCAGCGCCGGCATTGCGCGAGCGATTGTTCGTGGGAATAGACGGTGGTGATGGCGTCTTCCTTTTCGAGCGACATGAAGGCGTGGTTGATCGACAGTTCAACTTCACCGCAAATCTTGAGGCGGGACGCCATGAAGCAGTCGAGGGTGTGATTGACCATGCCTTCGGTGCTGTTCTCGACGGGTACGACGCCGCAGTGCGCGGCGCCGGACTCGACCTCGCCAAATACGTCGTCAATGGAGTTCTGTGCCCGATTGCGCGCGAAATGCCCAAAGTGTTTCACCGCCGCCGCCTCGGTATAGGTGCCGGGGGGTCCGAGGTACGCGACGGTAAGCGGCTGTTCGAGGGACAGGCAACAGGACATGATCTCCCTGAACAGGCGCCAGAGGTCACGGTCGGATAGTGGACCGGGGTTCTCTGCCAGCACGCGTTTCAGGATCTGGGCTTCCCGATCCGGTCGATAGAACACGGTCGCTTGATCGGTGTCCCCGGTGGCCTTGATTTGCGCCACCTGCTTCGCGCCGGCGGCCCGCTCGTTCAGAAGCCGCACGATGTCGCGATCTATCGCGTCGATCCGCGCCCGTACGGCGTCCAGCTCTTCCCCTGCTTCTTCGCTCATCGGTGTTCCGCCTCAAACGCGGCCATGAAGTCTATCAATGCATCCACGCCCTCTTCAGGCATCGCATTGTAGATGCTCGCCCGCATGCCCCCAACGCTCCGGTGTCCCTTCAGGTTCAACAACCCGTGCGTCTCGGCGGCACTCAGGAACGCCTCGTCCAGCGCCTCGTCGGCGAGCGTGAACGCCACGTTCATCCAGGAGCGGTTGCGCTTCGCCACGGGGCACCGGTAGAAGTTGCTTCGGTCCAAGGCGGCGTAGAGCTTGCTCGCCTTTCGCTCGTTGACTCCGGCGATGGCGCTAACGCCGCCCTGCTCCTTGAGCCATTGCAGGACGAGACCCGTCAGGTACCAGGCGTAGGTGGACGGCGTGTTCAGCATGGAACCGTCAGCCGATGCATGGGCGCCGTAGTCGAGCATGCTTGGCGTGTTTGGGCGCGCCCGTCCGATCAGGTCCTTGTGCGCAACCACGACGGTTATGCCGGCGGGCCCAAGATTCTTCTGGGCGCTGGCATAGATGAGGCCGAACCTGTCGACGGTGAGCGGCCTCGACATCAGTGTGGACGACAGGTCGGCAACCAGTGGCGTGTCGCCCGTATTCGGATACTCGTGAAACTCGACCCCGCCGATGGTTTCGTTCCCCGTGATGTGCACGTACGCCGAGCCGGGACTCAGTCGCCAGGTTTCCGGGGGTGGCACATGGTTGAAGTTGTCCTCTTCGGAGGAAGCGGCCACGTTCACACGGCACAGTCTGCGCGCCTCGGCGATGGCCTTGGTGCCCCACAGGCCGGTGTGCACGTAGTCGACCACGGAGTCTTCATCCGCCAGGTTGATGGGCACCATGGCGAACTGCAGGGTGGCACCCCCCTGCAGGAACAGCACGGCGTAGTCGTCGCTGACATCCAGCAGTTCGCGAAAGTCCGCCTCTGCCCGTTCGGCAATCTCGACGAACTCGGGGCTCCGGTGGCTCATTTCCATTACCGACAAGCCGCGGCCCCGGTAGTCGAGCATCTCTTCCCGGGCGCGCTCAAGCACGGGTTCTGGAAGGGTCGCCGGACCGGGGGAGAAGTTGTAGACGCGCGGCATCTGGCTTGTCGCGGCGGCTACCCGTCTTCGGCGGTGTCGTCTTCGGCGGTGTCGTCCTCGCCGTTTTCGGTTTCGACGATGCGCTCGAGTCCGACCAGCTTGGCATCGTCCTTAAGGGCGATGAGCTTGACGCCCAGCGTGTTGCGGCCGACCACGGGTACGCCGTCGGCGCCCGTGCGGACCAGTGTGCCGAGGTTGCTGATCAGCATGATCTCGTCACCGTCGAAGACCTGTGCGGCGCCCACGATCGGGCCGTTGCGATCGCTGGTCTGCATGGCGATGACACCCAGGCCCCCGCGGCCCTTGACGGGGAACTCATCGATGCGCGTGCGTTTGCCGAACCCGTTTTCGCTTGCCGTGAGTACAAACCCGTTCTCCTCGGGGATGATCAGGGAGATCACGGATTGTCCCCGACCCAGGCGGACGCCTCGCACGCCCCGGGCGGTTCGCCCCATGGCCCGCACGTCGGACTCCTTGAAGCGCATGGCCTTGCCCGAGCTTGTGACGAGGAGGACATCGGAATAGCCGTCGGTGATCGCGACGCCGACGAGATGGTTGCCGGGCTCGAGATCGAGGGCGATGAGGCCCGTCGACCGCGGACGCGAAAACTGCTCGGCGGGCGTCTTCTTCACCTTGCCGGAGGCGGTGGCCATGAATATGAACGCGTCCGGGGACAGGTCCTTGATGGGCAGCAGCGTCGTGATGCGTTCGTCGCTTTCCAGCGGAAGCAGGTTGACCAGCGGTCTGCCCTTGGCGCCGCGGCTGCCCTGCGGAATCTGGAAGACCCGCAGCCAGTAGACCTTTCCGCGGTTCGAGAAGCACAGGAGCGTCTCGTGGGAATGGGCGATCAACAGGTGTTCGACGAAGTCCTCGTCCTTGACTGCCGTCGCTGCCTTGCCGCGACCGCCGCGGCGCTGCGCCTGGTAGACATCCAGGGACTGCGTCTTGGCGTAGCCGGCATGGGAAACCGTCACCACCATGTCCTCTTCGTTGATCAGGTCCTCGGCGGTCAGGTCGCTTTCGGAACTGCGGATTTCGGTGCGCCGCTCGTCTCCGTACTCTTCTTTCACCGCATTCAGTTCGTCGCGAATCACTTCCTTCAACCGATCCTCGGACTCGAGGAGCCCGGTCAGGCCGATAATCTCCTGGAGGATCTCGAGGTAATCCTCCATGAGCCGCTCTTTCTGTAGCGCGGTCAGACGCTGGAGCTGCATGTCGAGGATCGCCTGCGCCTGCTCTCCGGACAGGTGGTAGATGCCGTCGTGGTATCCGTACGCGGCGTCCAGGTCTTCCGGACGGCATCCCTGGCTGCCGCTCCGCGCGATCAGTTCGGCGACGGCCTCGGATTTGAATCGCCTCGCCATCAGTTCCGCGCGGGCGGCGGCGGGCGTGGCGGAATTTCGAATCAGTTCCACCACCTCGTCAATGTTCTCGAGCGCCACCGCCTGGCCTTCCAGCAGGTGTCCCCGGCGCCGCGCCCTGCGCAACAGGAACAGGGTCCGGCGAATGACCACCTCGCGCCGGTGGGCGAGGAAGGCGGCGAGCATGTCCTTCAGGCCGAGCAGCTTGGGCCGGCCCCCTACCAGGGCGACGCAATTGATGCCGTACCCGGACTGCAACTGGGTTTGGGCGTAGAGATTGTTCAACACCACTTCGCCCTGTTCGCCCCGCCGCAGTTCGATGACGATTCGAAGGCCGTCCTTGTCCGATTCGTCGCGCAGTTCGGTGATTCCCTCGATCCGCTTTTCGCGCACGAGATCGGCGATCTTCTCCAGCAGGCGCGACTTGTTGAGCTGGTAGGGAATCTCGGTGATGACGATGGTGTCCTTGTTGGAATGCTCGTCGTGCTCAACCACCGCCCGGGCGCGAATCTTGATGCGGCCCCGCCCGGTCCGGTAGGCCTGCACGATTCCGGCGCGACCGTTGATGATGCCGGCGGTGGGGAAGTCCGGCCCCTTTACCTTCTCCATCAGCCCGTCGACCGTGGTTTCCGGCTCGTCGAGCAGCATGATGCAGGCGTCGACCACTTCGCGCAGGTTGTGCGGCGGGATATTGGTGGCGAGACCGACCGCGATCCCCGAAGCGCCGTTCAGCAAAAGGTTCGGGACCCGGGTGGGCAGCACCTCGGGCATGGTCAGCGTCTCGTCGTAGTTCGGGACGAAGTCGACGGTGTCCATTTCGAGGTCGGCCAGCAGCTCGGAAGCGAACCTGGCCATGCGCACTTCGGTATACCGGGCGGCCGCGGGCGGGTCGCCGTCGATGGAGCCGAAGTTGCCCTGGCCGTCGACGAGCTCGTAGCGCATCGAGAAGTCCTGCGCCATGCGCACGATCGTGTCGTAGATCGCGGCTTCCCCGTGGGGATGGTATTTGCCCATCACTTCGCCGCTCACGCGCGCCGACTTCATGTACGGCCGGTTGTAGGTGTTGTTCATCTCGTTCATGGCGAACAAGACGCGCTTGTGGACGGGTTTCAGACCGTCGCGGACATCGGGGAGGGCGCGTCCCACGATCACGCTCATGGCGTAGTCGAGGTAGGACTGCCGGAGTTCGTCTTCGATGTTGACCGGGAGGATTTCCCGACCGCGAATTCCGCCGTGGCTGCCAGTCGTATCGGGCCCGGAATCGGACATGGGGGTGGCGTTGTCTAACCGTTGGGATTGCTCGGAATTTTACCACGAACGGCTGCGCGGTCGGGGCGTTTCGAGGGCGTTTCACACCGCTCTGACGGCGATACGGGCGAAGCGTTTGGGCACCTTCCGGACTGCTCGAATGGCACGATGCCCGCGCCGCCGGTGGTCCGTCGTCAGTTCCTGGCGTCGAGCCGGGCCAAGCTTCCATCCCAGCCCAGAATCCGCTCGTCCGCGGTGGCCAGAGTGTGTCCGTCCAATGCCGTCGAGACGATGATGCGGTCGGCCGGGTCGAGGTGGAACTTCTCGAGTCGATTGGCACGGATGCCTATTTCCCCGTCAACGGGAATCTCGATCAGGCCATCCTCCATCAAGGCCGCGCGCCATGAACCGATGTCGCGTAGCAGGTTTATGCGCCCCCTCTCCTGCAACATGGCGACTTCCCAGAATGAGAACGCCGATACGGCCAGGTCGGTCTGTCGCAACGCTCGATCGATCCGTTGCCGACAATGGGGGCCGATTCGTTCAGCGCCTGATCTGGACCAGAGCAGGACATGCGTGTCCAGCAGAATCACGGGTTGAGTACGCGGTCGGGATCCGAATCGACTTCCCATTCGACATCAATCGGGGAGACGATGTCGCCGAGGATTTGGAGGTTGCCCCGATCCGCGCCGAACCATGCATCGGGCGCTTTCCGGTATGCGACCAGTTTGGCCGTCGGGCGGCCGTTCTTGGTGACGACGATCTCTTGGCCGCTTTCAGCCACCTCGTCCATCAGCTTCAGGCACTTGGCCTTGAACTCGGACGCCTTCATGGTCCTGTGTTCGGTCATTGGGGTTTCACCAAGCCCTCTCGTCAGCAGTCAATGTGACCATAGTCGTGACTATAGACTTGTCTGATTGCGTTTGACAACTGCTTGGCAAGTTGTCCTCCGTCCGTTGCCGGAACCCGCTTTCCCGCACGAATTGGTGCCGGCCCCCGGGAGAGGGGGCATACTCTGTCGGAATCGGTCAGCAGGACGAGTTCGATGATCAAGTTTGGCCTGATCACCTTTGCCACCCACTACGGGATTCAGCCGGCGGAACTCGGCCGCTGGGCCGAGGCGGCGGGGTATGAATCGCTCTTTTTCGCCGAGCACACGCACATCCCCACGAGCCGGAAATCTCCGTTCGGCGGAGGCGGTCCGCTGCCGGACTACTACAAGCAGGCGTACGATCCCTTCGTCGCCCTCGCCGCCGTGGCCACGGCGACAGAGACCCTCGAGGTCGGCACCGCCATCTGCCTTGTCACCGAGCACAATCCCATCACCCTCGCCAAGACCGTGGCGAGCCTGGATCGGGTCAGCAACGGTCGCGCCATCCTCGGCATCGGCGCGAGCTGGAATGCGGAGGAGATGTTCGACCACGGAGTCGACTTCAGGGACCGGTGGAAGGTCACCCGCGAACGGGTGCTGGCGATGCGCGAGATCTGGAACAACGAGGTGGCCGAATACCACGGCGAGTTCGTCGATTTTGAGCCCACCTGGTCGTGGCCGAAACCGGTGCAGGCGGGCGGCCCGCCCATTCTTCTGGGTGCCAGGTCGAAGTGGGTTTCGAATCGCCTTTGGAGGGTCCGCATTGCATAATATATCCGATGGGATATATTTCTTTGGCCAATGAATGTCATTCGCCAGCTCCGGGATCAGGTACAGGTAACCCAGGCGCGACTTGCCGCGATGGTCGGCACTTCACAGTCGGCGATCGCTGCCTATGAATCCGGGTCAAAGTCCCCAACGCTTAGAACGATTCACAGGCTGGCGGCCGTCCTCGGCCTGGTGCCGGAAATCCGGTTCGTCGCATCGCTGACGCGCGAAGACCGCCGCAGCCTGGCCTACCACCAGGTCATTGCCGAACGATTGCTGCGGAATCCAGGGCAGATAGTGGAGAAGGCGCGGAGGAACCTGAAACGGCTGCAAGCCCTCCATCCGCATGCCGCGCATCTGTTGTCCCTGTGGGATGCGTGGCTGGACCTTCCATCAGCAATGTTGACGGAAGAGATCATGGGCGCCAGCGAACTGGCGCGCGATATGCGGCAGGTGTCCCCATTCTCCGGGTTGCTTACCGCCGCAGAACGACGAAGCGTGCTGGCGGGTTTCCGAGCAGAAATCGCGGCATGAACCGGAGGCAGTTCGAACATGCCGTCCGGGCAGCGGGTGCCATCCTTGGCGTGGACGAGGTTCTGGTCATCGGGAGTCAGGCGATCCACGGGTCGGTTAACGAGCAGCTACCGGAGGCCGAACGTTCAATCGAAGTCGACATCTCCGCAGTCGAGGATGACGACGGATCAAGGGCCGATCTCATCGATGGCTCGATCGGGGAACTGTCGATGTTTCAGGAGGCGTTTGGCTACTATGCGCAAGGCGTCACGCCAGGCACCGCTGTGTTGCCGTCTGGTTGGCGCGGCAGACTGGTCAGCTACGAGTCACCAGCCACGCGCGGCGTCCGGGCCCTGTGTCTCGAGATCCACGACCTCTGGATATCGAAAGCCGTTGCCAATCGCGAGAAGGATAGAGAGTTCTGCCGGGCGCTGCTTGAGAGAGATCTGGTTGATCGCGATATCCTGAAGCGACGCCTGAAATCGGTAGACGATCTCCCGCAGGCTACTATCGATACCGTACTGTCGCTGATGTGAGTCGCGCGTGACCAAGGTGCTGGAACTGGGAGGGTTCGCCGCGGGGTTCTGCGGCCGCCTGTTCGTGCATGCGGGTGCCGAAGTCGTTCGTATCGAAGGCGCGCTACCGCCGGTGACGGACGCCTGGGTGTCGGAACGCGCCATGGACATATTCCTGCACACGGGGAAGGAGCGGGTCGGCTTCACGGATGCCTCGGCGCTTCGGCGTCTCGCGGCGGACGCGGACGTCGTGGTTGCGGAGGGGATGCCGGACGAGATCGAAGCCCTTGGCTGGGAGTCGCTCGACGGCATTCGCGTCGCCATCACGCCCTTTGGCATGACTGGTCCGCGGCGTCAATGGCATGCCAGCGCGTCCGTCCTGCAGGCGATGGCAGGGCAGACGTACCTGATGGGGGACCCGGGGGTTGCGCCGTTGACCCTGCCGGGCCACTACACCGAATACCAGTCGGGGCAATACGGATATATCTCCGCTGCCGCCTGTCTGCACGCCATCGACAGGTCCGGCGCATCGCCGCGGCGTTCGGTGGACATCAGCATGCTGGAGACGCTGCTGTCGCTGTCGCAGATGACGACGGTGATGTGGACGTGCAGCGGGAGGGTGCGCATGCGCCACGGCTCGAACTACGGCGTGCTGTATCCCGCCAACCTGTTTCCATGCGCGGACGGGTGGTTTCACATTACCGCGACGCACCGGTTCTGGGGTGCTTTCGCGCGGATGCTGGGACGGCCGGAACTGGAGCACGATCCGCGCTTCGCCACCAGCCCGGGGCGCACCGAGAACCAGGAGGCGCTGGACGAGATTATCGTCGAGGTCCTGGGGCAGAAGACCAGGGAGGAGATTCAACGCCTGGGGGAGGCTGCGCGCGTCCCCGCGGGTGCCCTCAAGGATCTGGACGAAGTCCTGGTGGACCCGCACCTCTCGGCGCGCGAGTTCTGGCACACGGTCGAAGGAATCCGGGTGCCGTCTCTAGGGTTCCGGTTCCGTGACGAAAGCGCCGGCGGGCGCAACTGGTTACCGGTCCCGGCAAAAGACGGCAGAACCCGAAGGCGCGGCCTGTCGACAACTCGGGAGCAGGGATCGATGCCTGACGGTAAGGGCCCCTTGGCGGGCGTTCGCATCCTGGACCTGACGCATGTCTGGGCGGGGCCGCTTGGCACGCGCATCCTCGGCGATCTCGGCGCGGACGTCGTGAAGGTCGAACGGCCGATGGGACGGGGAGGCGTTTCGGGGACGCCTGGCGCGGGCAACTACCCCGGGGGCGAGAAGGGCGAGGACCCCTGGAACCGGCAGGCCACGTTCCTGAAACTGAACCGGAACAAGCGGAGCCTCGCCATCGACCTCAAGAATCCCGAAGGGCGTGGGGTGTTTCTCGACCTCGTCCGGGTCGCCGACGTGGTGATCGAGAACTTCAGCGCGCGCACGATGCCGGGGCTGGGCCTCGGCTACGACGTACTGCGCGAAGCCAACGAAAGAATCATCTACGTATCCATGCCCGGGTACGGACGTACGGGCCCCTATAGCGGCAGGGTTGCCTATGGCCCTTCCGTCGAGGCGATGACCGGCCTCAATGCGGTCATGGGATATTCGCCCGACGAGCCGCGGAACACCGCAGTGGCGCTGCCGGACCCGATCGGGGGCGTGACCGCGGCGGCGGCGGTCGTCGCCGCCCTTAACCGGAGGGAAGCCACCGGAAGGGGTGCGTTCGTCGAACGATCCATGCATGAGTCCGGAGTGAGTCTCATGGGCGAGTTCCTGGTCGAGAGGCAGCTTGGCGCGAACCCGCAGCCGATGGGAAACGCGCATCCCGCGCACGCCTATTCGGACGTGCTGAGGACCCGGGGCGACGATGAGTGGATTGCCGTGACGTGCAAGACCGAAACTGACCGCGCGACCCTCGAAGAAATCACCGACGGTGATGCATCCGACCATGACAAGCACGATCTCACTGCGCGTCTGCAGGCGGCGGGAATACCGGCGGGTCCGGTAACCATCGCGCCGGACATCCTGGCCGATCCCCAGGTGTCTGCCCGGCGCTACTTTGTCCGGCTCGAGCGCGAGGACCTGCCGTCGACACCGATGCCGGGTTCGCCGATGGTCATCGACGGCGACTTCGAGCGGTCCTATTGGTACGTCGCGCCGCGTCTCGGAGAACATAACCGGCAAGTGCTCGAGGATTGGCTCGGCAATGAAGCCGACGTGACGGCGCGCCTCGAACGTGACGGCGTGCTGGTTGATCGTCCACCCGGATGAGCGCGGCCTGGCGGGGCTGATCGCGGCGCAGTTCCGCTATGCTAAACGCGATCAGATAGAGCAAGGGGGACTCAGGAACCATGGTCAAGCCACTTAAAGTGGGCCTGGTTGGGACGGGAGGCATTTCCCGCCGTCACCTGCCCGCGTATCAGCAATTTCCAGACCAGGTGCAACTCACGGCCGCATGCGACATCGTCGAAGGCGCTGTCCAGGAGTTCGGGCAGCGGAACCAGGTCGACGCGATCTACACGGACTTCGGAAAGATGCTGCGGGAGGCGGACATCGATGCCGTCGACATCTGCACGGCGCACAACGCGCATGCGCCCCTGGCCATCGCCGCCGCAGAGGCGGGCAAGCACGCGATCACCGAGAAGCCGATGGCGATCTCGCTCGACGAATGCAGGCGGATGATCGACGCCGCCGACAAGGCGGGAGTGACGCTGATGGTCGCCCAGCAACTGCGGCATACGCTGGAGGCGAAGGCCGTGAAGCGGATGCTTGACGAGGGAACACTGGGCACGATCCAGGCCGTCAAGACCCATGCGATCCAGGGAGGGGGCCGTCCCAGGCGGCGCGCGCACGGCATAAGCCAGTGGGGGCGGGACAAGGCGCTGGCCGGCGGCGGCATCCTCATGATGGTCAGCGTGCACCACATCGACCTGCTGCGCTATTACGCGGGCGACGTGAAGCGGGTGAGCGGCGTCTGCCAGTCGATCCAGCAGCACATGCTGAACGGTGCCGAGGACATGGCGTCGGCGACGCTTGAATTCGAGAGCGGCGCGGTCGGCAACCTGTTCGCCAACGGGACGACCTACCTGGCGCCGGAAGGCTCCTCGTACCAGATATTCGGCTCCAGCGGCACCATCGTCTCGACCCGGCCGACGGACGAGCAGCGGGAGATTGGGGCGATCCCCCATTTCGGCGATATCCTTTACCGTCTCAGGGAGGAGAATCCCGAAAGGTCGACGGTGCAGAATCCCCAGTTCGACCCGATTGTCACCAACGCCGACGATCTGCCAACCGCAAACGGCTTCATCAACGAGATACTGCACTTCGCGGATTGTTGCCGGACCGGCGAGGAACCCATCAGCAGCGGCCGCGACAACATCGGGACCATCAAGACAATCATGGGAATCTACGAGTCGTCCTACACCGGCGAGTGGGTCGACCTGGATTCGCTCTAGTGAAACGGTGTTTCATTGTCAGGGAAACTGGGTGCGAGGTGAGTCATTCGGAACATCACGCTTGGCGCGGACGCGGACACGATCGACGCGGCGCGTCAGCGGGCGGCGTCGGAGAACACAACTCTCAACGCGGAGTTTCGGAATTGGATAGAGGGATACGCCCGACATCACCGGGCGACGTGTGCGATCAGTCCGTACGTGAATTGCAGGCGAAGTACGGGACCGGCGGGAGCTAATTTACCAGAGACGAATTGAATGCGCGCTGAGGGTCTGTCAATTTCCTGATCGACACGGCACCCGGATTCGACCGTGGTCCATCCTGCGGACGGACTTGGTGATCGATATGCCGTTGAGATCGGTGTTACCGCACGGATTCGTTGACCAACAGGCCGATCAATGCCTCAAGCTGCTCCTTGCAGAGGTAGCAGTTGTTGTCCGCGGTACCGTCCACGCCGTGCATTCTGGACAAGTACTCGACGATCCTTTGCGTCGCTGAGTCGAGCGACGAGGCCACGATATACATGCGACCTCATGGCCGAAACGCTCTGTGAACGCTTTGTCGAACTCCATCTCCAGAAAGTCTCGCGTATGGCCCTCAACATCCTCGCGCCTGAAGTCCTGGATGCACGACGCGTAGTCGAGGATTTGCGCCACCACATCGCGCGGCGTCTTGTCCCTTTTGAGCTCCACGATTACCAAGTTCGCTTCCGCGTCCACGGCCAAAAGGTCGAGCGTCCCACCGTTCATGCCGATCTGCCGACCAATAACCAGCAGCTTCTCGCTGAGCAAACCGACGTCGAGGCACAACCAGTCCTCGAGACGTTTCTCTTCGTCGAGTCGGTTTGGCCTTAGCTGCTCGGGTCGATCAGTAGTGATCCTCCATAGTTTCGCTTCCAGCCCCATGCGTAAATTGCTCCTCGTGTGGCAGCCGAGATACCGTACTAAGGCGACAACAGGGCGCGTCTGACGGCGTCCGGTTCCTTTCGAATCACCTCAAGCAATGCGGCAGCAGGACCGCTGACGCGGCGAGTGCCCTGTTCCCACTTTCGATAGCCCGACGGGCTCATACCAACCAGAGGCGCCATTTGGGTTTGGGTGAGGTGGAGGGCTTCGCGAACCGCGCGAGGCGAGACGGCGGGATGCACGATGGCAGGACCCTTGCCTTTCGCGTGCTCGAGTGCCTCGCCGAGGGACTGGACGAGGTCGTCACTAAAGGTGGTCATGGTTTTCGTCTCCTCAGTATTTCGGCCTTGAGCGTTGTAGTGAGCGTCGCGACCGAACGCCGCTCGTCAGACGTAAGGTCGGTCTGGGCTGCCTTCGCATAGGCGAGAAGTGCGTAGACCGGAGCCTCTTCATCGAGGAAGTAGTAGATGACGCGGCCACCGCCCCGCTTGCCGCTTCCGGCAATTCGGAAGCGCAACTTGCGGACGCCGCCTGTACCTGGCATGACGTCGCCGGCGATCGGGTTCGTCGCGAGAAGGTCGATCAGTTCGCGCTTCTCGTCTTCGGTGAAGAGCTTGCTGGCCTGGCGCGTGAATGTCGGTGTCTCCGCGACCGTCTGCATCGCCGGTCCTTATAACCCATTGGGGTATGCGCAGCAAGAACGGCACGACCCCGCTGACTTGCAGAATCAAGGTGGCGAAAGCGCGAGTAGACCCGGTTACAGCGTCCTGACCGCCATCACGTCGTGCAGGCCTGAGAGCCACTTGAGTCCGCCCAGGACCGACGCGTCGCCCTCTCTCTGAATGCTGGCCGCGAGAGCCTTCTGGGCTTCCTCGTCCAGCGGTGGATCGGTCGAAAGGCGCCGGGCTGCCGACAGGACCATCTGATAGTCGACGGTGGCGCGCACGTCAGCTTCTGCCAGGACGCCGGGCGAGACCTCGATACGGTTATCGGCTATGCGCAGATACCAGCCGATCTTGCCGAGACCCTCGGGATCGAGTTGGGCGGGCGGATCGGTAAAGACCTCGTTGAACGTGACGTTGATCCCGGTCAGGTCGGCGCCTTCGGCCCGTTGCTCGATGAACTCGCGGGCGACGGCGATCCAATCATGGCCGCAGAACTCGTACTTGGTGGATTCGCTCACGCTCCGCTCCCTCTCTCGCGCCGGCGGCACTTCCGACATCGTATAACGGGTCAGGGGTCATCTGGATGCATTAGACTCGGATAGCCCGCCTCCCGTCGCTTCGGGAGGCCACTCGGGAGGAATTCGTCTAAGGGGACATGAACCATGGAAACCGTTGCATGGAATCGCGCATGGAACGCGCGATCATTCGTTCTCGCGCTAGTCACCATGCCGCTCGGTGCGTTTGCCGCGGAACCCTATTCCCCGCAAATCGGCCAGTCCTACCCGGACAACGTCTATTGGGGCGACACGCATGTACACACCGCGCTGTCGGTAGACGGCTACATCTTTGGCAACAGGCTCATGCCGGCGGACGCCTATCGTTTCGCCAAGGGTGGGAAGATCCGGGCGACGGGCGGCGAGGAAGTTCGTCTGCGCCGACCGCTGGATTTCCTCATGGTTTCGGACCATGCAGAGAACATGGGCGTTATCGCGCGGATCGACTCCGGGGACAAGACCCTCGCGGATACGGAGGCTGGCAAGCTAACTCTCAAGTCGCTCGACTACCCCGTTTCCCTGGTGGAAGCCCTCAATGCGGACACCGCCGACCCGCTGAACGCCTTCAATGCCGCTACGCTCCGAGCCATCAAGGTCAACCAGGGCCTGGGCGAAGGTCTGGGGTTCGCCGACTATGGGACTGACGAGCGTTTTGAGCGCACCGTGTGGGATCAGGTTGTCGCCAGCGCAGAAGAGCACAACGATCCGGGGACGTTCACCACTTTCGTGGGTTACGAGTGGACGGGGAGTGGTCACCGGAATGTCCTCTTTGGAGACGGGCCCGAGTTGACCAGCCAGATCGTTCCGTTCTCCAGCCTGGACAGCAGTGACCCCGAGGACATGTGGGCATATCTCGAGGACTACGAGGAACGCCTGGGAGGGAAAGCGCTTGCGATCCCCCACAATGGCAATCTGAGCGGCAACCGCATGTTCGCGTTTACCAATTTCCAGGATAGACCGCTTGATCAGGCGTATGCGAGGACCCGCTCGCGCTTCGAGCCGCTCTACGAGGTGACGCAGATAAAGGGGGACGGGGAAAGCCACCCGTTGCTCTCACCGACCGACGAGTTCGCCGACTACGAGGTGTTCAGGTGGGGTGTCACGCTGAGCCAACCTGACACGAAGAAGGGAAATGGTTCGACAGATACGAAAGAGCAGCCCAAAGGTTCAGGCGCACCGCAGCAGAGCCCCATCCATTCCTATGCCCGTTCCGCCCTGAAGCTGGGCTTGGGCAAGGAAGCGGAACTGGGTGCCAATCCCTTCAAGTTCGGCATGATCGGGAGCACAGATTCCCACACCGCGCTGGCGACCGCCGATCAGGACAATTTCTGGGGCAAGATGCCGGGCAATGAACCGAGCCGGAACCGCGTGATAACGGGATGGAACTACAACGCCGCCGGCTATGCAGCCGTGTGGGCGGAAGAGAACACGCGGGAAGCGATCTTTGCCGCCATGCGGCGCAAGGAGGTCTATGCGTCTACCGGTCCACGCATAACGATCCGATTCTTCGGCGGATGGGACTACTCCGCTGCTGACGCCATTCAGCCAGACCTGGCTCGACTCGGTTACGCCAGGGGCGTGCCCATGGGCGGCGATCTCACGGAGGCGCCGGAGGGGAAAGCGCCAAGTTTTCTTGTCCGGGCCGTAAAGGACCCCGACGGCGCCAATCTCGATCGTGTGCAAATGATCAAGGGTTGGCGCGACGAAGACGGCGAGTTGCATGAAAAGATCTACAACGTTGCCCTGTCCGATGGCCGCATCGAGAACCCGGACGGCGAGGTTGAATCGGTGGGCAATACGGTGGACCTTGCCGATGCTTCCTACACCAACAGCATTGGCGATCCGGAGCTGACCGTGGTGTGGACCGACCCTGATTTCGATCGTGACGAACGCGCCTTTTATTACCTGCGCGTACTGGAGATCCCGACCCCTCGCTGGACGGCCTACGATGCGAAATTCTATGGTCTGAAAGATCTGCCGAATGGCATACCCATGGTCACGCAGGAGCGCGCCTATACTTCTCCCATCTGGTATACGCCAATGTGAGCAGGGCTCCAGGGGAGGATTGGCATGCCGCGATTCAGCAGCCACAACTCGTTCGTCAAGTGGCACGGCGACCGCGGCTACGGTCCGACCCTTGGCCTGCACGCGGACCAGGGCCGGAGTCCGCTGCCCTGGGGGCGCAATGCCCTGAACGGCAACACCAACTGGTGCCTGACCGACTACACCAGGGAAGGCGGAGCCCTGGCGTACGTGCCGGGATCGCACAGGCGTGTGACGAAGCCCGTACAGGCCCAGGAAGAGGCTGTCGCGGTCGAGTGCCCGAGAGGGTCTCTCATCGTGTGGCACGGCGCGACCTGGCACGGAGCGTTTCCGCGCATGATCCCGGGCATGCGCGTCTCGGTGACGAACTACTACCGGCACCGCATGGTGACGTCGCAGGAGGACATACGGGGAACGTTTCCCCGGGAACTCGCCGAGGACTGCGACGATCCGGCGCTGTTCAGGTTGCTCGCGGGGTTCGAGGACCGCGGCCCCTACGCGGAGCAGAGCTATCCAATCCCACGTGCGCGGAACGGCAACGAATAACGGTCAGCCGTCGCGTCTCGTTGCTGGACAAAATTCGCCCGAGTAGACTCATCGACATGCGAAGGGAGAGAAGCTGATGGCAGCAGCAAGCACATACGACACCAACCTCGAGCGTGTCTGGAACGAGATTCGCGACCTTGGGCTTGAACCCTACGTCGCGGAACTCGATGCGAAGGGTTACACCGTGATCCCGCCCGAGATCGCAAATCCCAACGGACTGTGCGAACGCATGCTTGAGGCGGTACTCGACATCGCTGAGCGGCGCAACGGCGAGCGGCCGGACATGGAGACGGGCTCTACTCATGCGCACCTGGGAGTGGAGACAACGGCCCAGGCCCGCCGGCAGGGACCGGGAAAACTCCGGGGCCGTCTGCCGTCCCTCACCGGCAAGGAAATCGATTCCCCCCACGGCGACCTGATGCAGTCGATCTACTGGGAGGACCCGGTATTCGAGGAGTCGATCATGAACCCGGTGCTGCTCGCGATGGCGACGTACCTGTGCGGCTACGGCGTAATCCTTTCGGCAATGGGCTGCTGGATGAAAGGCCCGAATTACAGCAACTTCAATCTGCACACGGACTCACCCATGCCGGCGCCGATGCCGTCGACGTCCTATGTCTGTCAATGCACATACGTATTGACCGACTACAACCGGGAGAACGGCGCCACGGCTTTCGTGCCGGGTAGCCACAAGTGGTGCCGCCAACCCGTGGGCCGCGAGGCCATCGTCGGTGAAGGCGGCAATGAGCAGGCTGTTCCGGTCGAAGCCAAGGCGGGCTCGCTGCTCGTCTGGCACGGCGGCACCTGGCACGGCGCGGTCAACCGCACGGCGCCGGGACTGCGCGTCGGCGTGACGAATTTCATGGTGCGGCCATTCATCAAGCCGCAGGAGGACTTCATCGGCAGGATTCCGCAGGAAGTGCTCGACCGTAACTCCGCGCGGTTCGCGATCGTGATGCAGCAGGGCACGGTGGAGAGCCGGCACAGTCCGGAAGACGGGCAGCGCAAGGTGGCCCGGGCAGCGAAATTCACCGCGGCCTATGCGAAGGAGATCGGGCAAACGGGACCCCGGCCCATCAAGGACCTCTACACTTGAGTTTCGGCTCGGCGACCCGCGCGATGATTTCCGCACTGGCTGGCGGACTCTTCATGCACCTCTGACCCGCTGGTCCTTGCACTCAAGGCTGATCGGCCTTGCGGCATTTGAAGCGTGATCGGTGCGGAAGGGGTTGGTCCGAACTCCAATCCCCAATGGCCTGAAGTGTCGAATCGTCACCCGTGAGGATGCGGTTGCAGCAGGCCCATGTCCACGGTCTCGTCGATCTCTCCGCAGGGCGATTCGTCGGCGACAAGGAGCAGCCACTCCATCGCCCGCGTCATGCCCACGTAAAGCCGGTCGAGATCGAGCTGTCGCGCCTCCCTCTCTTCGTCCGTCATGTCATCGCCCGCGTCGCCCATTCCCGGCAAGATCAACTGATCTTCGCCCGACTCGTTCTTCGGAAAGATCGAAGCTCCGAGCCGAGGAATGATGACGGCGCGGAAGTCGAGTCCCTTGCTGCGGTCGAATGTGCCGACACGCACTCCGGTGCCGAATTTCCCCTGGCGCAAATCCTTGAGCGGTGTGCATGGAATGTTCCACCACCGCTCCAGGGTCGTATTGATTGCATCCGCGTCAGGGTTCGTTCTCGTCAGCACTGCGATAGTGCGGTATTCAAGCTTCTCTTCTTGCGTCAATCGCTGTATTTCTCGCTTGATCGCTGGCAATTCACCTTTCTCGCCCACGCGCAGCAAAACGGGACGAGGACCATTTTCGCGCGCGTAGCTTGCGTGCAGCGCCGCACCGTCGTCGTTGTCGTCGCGCACGGGGAGCTTGTCGCCACGTATTGCCTTTGCCGCTTCGACGATCGGCCGGGCATTGCGGTAGTTCCTGCCAAGTATTTCGGAGCGGCCACTCACCCTGATTCCGGCCCAACGCAGGTGGAAACCGCCCGCGTAGATTCGTTGCGCCGCGTCGTCCACCATGAACAGGGCATCGGGCGGTACAGGATTGGTCGGAGCACCAGCGACCAAGGCGCGGACCAGCTGCATCCCCACCAGTGTCATGTCCTGGGCCTCGTCCACGATTGCAGCCCTATAGCAAGCCGCGCCGCGCTTCTCGACCCGGTTCCGGGCATCGATCAAGACATCGGCGAAGGAAACAGTGCCGGCTTCACGCATTTCCTCGTCCCAGCGCTCGCGAAGGCGCCAGCAGACCTCCCGGTCCGCCCTGGTGAAGCGGCGGTGCCGCCCGAGGCGTTGGAAGCTGTCCGTGCTGAGGTATTCCTCCCTGGTCGCCGCGCGGCCCTTGATGACCTTTTCGACCTCATCCCGCAGGTACCGGTCACCGCACGCCTCCAGCGACGTACCCGGAAGGACATCGCACCGCGCTTCCTCGAAAGCTTGGTCTATCTTGCGACTGTTGATGTGGGGCCCGTCAGCCAGGCGACGGGCCAACCGGTCAATATTGATGAACTCCACGTTTGGCGGCGCATCGGGCAGCCCCCGGAACAGATGCTGCAGATGTTCCGTTAGCGATCTACTGAACGTTGTCACCAGCATCTTCTGGTCGGCGAACCGCTTGCCGAGTTCTGCCGCCCGATGCAGGGCCACGACAGTCTTGCCCGTGCCAGCCGCTCCGCGAATGCGCGCCTCGCCCGGGTATTGGCGGGTGACAAGCGGCCGCTGGTCGGGTTGCAGGTAGATCTGCCAGTAATCGAAGTTGGCCATCGCCGAGAGGGTTTCGGACAGGTCGCCATGACTTTCCTCCACGGGGAAATCGGCACCTGCGGTATCGCTGTGAAATCCTTGCCGTTCCGACCAGGCGTACATCGCATCGTGATGGCCCATGTTGGCCAGGATCACGTTCTCCGGATTCTGGAAATCGGGCTCTACGGCGAGAATGACGCGAAGTTCCTGCGAGGCGCGAATCGAGCAGTGGTTCTGACGCCCCTTGCCGATGCGCTCGTAGTTCAGACCCGGGTGCTTGGGGCTGTCCTTGAATCTCTCGATGGCAGCGTAGCAACGCTCCTTGTCTATTTTGGGGAGCGGCGCGCGATGGAAGGTTTCGGAGTATTTGATGTTCATGCCGGTTTACGGAAGGTGCCGCGGCGTCTCGGCGTCCAGTTCGCCGATCTGCTCTTCGAGCCAGTCGGCGAGGTCCTTCGTGGCCGCTGTATCGGGCCATGTCCGGGACGGTGCAACGCTCATCGGGACCGCCAACCATCAAGCTCGGATCGGCACCGGCCTCAATCATGTATTCCACGAGCCGACGATCACCATCGGTCGACACCGCTTGCGTGATCGGCAGCCAGCCTTGCGCGGTCCACGGCTGGTTCAGGACCCACGGTTCCCTTGACACCAGTTCCCGCAACGCTTGCAGGTTGTTGGCGCTCGCGAGGTATTGCGCCTGAAAGATCGTGGCCAACCGGGGCATGGCGCAATTGTCCGGATTCTCGTTTGCGTACCATTCGTGCGAACGCAAGGCGATATCCGCCATCTCGTCGAAGCGATTCGCCAGGCAGGCCTGCCGGAAGGAGGCCAGCTCAGGCCATCGGGTTTCGTCGAAGTCCAGTAGCAAGGGAAGCTCCAGATACTCGCGTCGCCTTACGGTACCACGGTCAGTATCGACTCCCGTCATGCGGCACTGGCACGTGGCGCCGGGAACGTTGCTTGTCATAGCCGCCGCCGGTCGCTCGATACCGGTAGCGGTTCTTGCCGGACGCCGAGTCCACGGGAATATGGGGGGCGGATGATTTCCATTTTGCATCAATCACTTGCGTTGTCGCTCTTGTATTGTTGTCGAATCCCGTCCTTGGCACGCGGGAATGTTGCTTGCCGAGATGGCTTCAGCTTGGCACTTGACCTGCCTCGCCAACTCCAGACCAGGGGATTTCGTAACGAAGATTTCTGCGGTAGCGATATCCTCCCAAAAGTACTTTAACTCATTGAATTAACGTGACTATTTTCTCCATTGAGCAAATTGACACCCATTGGGCCTTGTCATATGTTTCGGAGTCGTTTCAGAAATCCGCACCTGCGGGGGCAAGGAAAATCAGATGAAGGAACGTTGGAGAGTTTGGAGAAGAACGTTGCCGTTGATGGCGGGAACCGGGCTGGTCCTGGCCGGCTTCCCCGCGGTCTATGGACAGGACACGGAGGAGACGGCGTCCAAAGAAAGCGAATTCCTTATTGAAGAAGAGATCGTGGTCACCGCGGAAAGGCGCGCGGAAGACATCAATGACGTCCCGTTGACGATTACGGCGTTCGACGCGAGGTCGATTGAAGAGCTCGGCATCGTGGATGAACAGGACCTCGAAGCGCTCACACCCGGATTGCAGTTCGGGTACAGCGAAGAACAGACCGGTCAGGGTACGGTCATTCGGGGCATTGGTACGCATGTGGCCGGCGCGAACCACATGGACATGGGCGTGGCGACCTACGTGAATGGCGTCTACTCTCGTAGCACAACAGGCGTTGCTCCCAACCTGTTCGATGTTGAACGGGTCGAAGTCGCACGCGGTCCCCAGGGCACGCTCAACGGCAAGAATTCCATCGCCGGCTCCATCAACTACGTTACCAGGAAGCCGTCGGATGAATGGGATGTCCAGCTTCTTGGCGAATTCACCAGTCAGACCACGCAGCGGTACAACATGGCTGTTGGAGGGCCAATCATCGGCCCGCTGAGCTTTCGAATCACCGGTGGGGTCTACACTGGGGACGGCGCCCAGGAGAACATCGGCCTGGGCGGCGATTACGACGCTCCCGAGGAGATAGCCTATTCACCCCAGTTGCGTCTCGAGTGGGAACGCCTCGATGTGAACGTGCGCTATGCCCGCACCGAAGACACCGGCGTGCCGAGAACGAACCTGAGCCTCTTCGATCCGCCCCGGGATAGACCCTGGATTTGCGATGGCGCGGCGAACTTTGCCGCCGACGCGTTCAACAACATCACCGAGAGCACCTTGACGGGAACCATCAACGGCGTGCCGTATACCTGCGAGGGAACCCACGATGAACCGGAGAACATCTGGTACGGGTACATGGAGCCGGCGCCCGCGGTAGAGGATTGCGGCGGCGTCATCGCCAACCTCTGCGACGACCTGAAGAACAAGGTCAACGTGAATCGCCCGGGCGTCAAGGACGTCACGCGAGAGGCCTGGACCGTGAACGTCGACATCGATATCACCGACGGCCTGGTGTTGCAATACACCTACGGTGAGAACACCACCGACCAGTACAATTCGCGCGATCTGGACCTGACCAACCAGACGGAGCCGTCGGTGCCAAACGGAGTGTTCGATGATCGGCGAAATATCTCCCCGTTCCTGATGGAAGATGCTTCTCACGAGATCCAACTGGTTTCGAACTTCAACGGCAAGTTCAATTTCATACTGGGCTACTATCGGCATGATGGCACCAACCTGTGGGCGGTGTCAGCGGACGGCTTTTCTCACGAGTGGCGAACTCTCGACACCTTCGCGACCTGCCAGGCGATATTTGAAGATTCCTGGGCCAACTACGAGGGCAACAGCTGTGCGGAGGGTTCCGACCATACCCAGATGTGGTATTTCGGCACCGAGTCCGGCTCGGAAACCGAGGCGTACTTCGGCCACATCAGCTACGAACTTAACGACCAATGGTCCTTCTCGGGCGGCCTGCGGGATACCGAAGACACGAAGTTCCAGACAGTCCAGTTCATTTGGTGGTCGAAGTCACTTCAGAATATCGGCGAGCCTGTCGTGACGAGATACCATACGTCCGCAAAACCCACTCAAACGCTCGGCGCAAATCTGCGCCCGAGCTGGGGCGATCTGATCTGGAACATCGGCGTGGAATTCAGGCTGAATGCTGACGCGATGGCCTATGGACGAATCTCCACGGGCTACCGAGCCGGTGGTTTCAACGACTCCAGCGGCTACAATCCGGAGATCAAGAAAGAGACGCTGATCAACTACGAGGCAGGCGTCAAGGGGCTGTTTCTCAACGGGCGTCTGAATACGCGGGCTGCCGCGTTTTTTCAGGACTACAATGATCGGCAGCACGTCGCGAGCATGGATCCGGGGCTCCCGATCTGTACAGAAGGACTTACCGTTCCGTGCCTCCAACCGACTGCGGACTCGCCGATACTCGAGTTCACGACCAACATTCCCGACACCAGGATCTGGGGCTTCGAGGTGGAAGGCCACTACTACATCGCCCCGCGACTGAAGATAGGGGGTTTCTACACCTACCTCGGTTCGGACCTCGGCGTCTTCGTGGCACAAACCTATGCGGACCCCAATCCGACCGTGGGTCTATGGACCCATATCGACGCGGAGTCCGGAGAGACGAGAACCAGCGCGTATCAACTACCCAAGGAATGGACCGGTGGCACGCTGCCGCAGCAACCACAGCACAAGGCTGCGATGACGGTCTCCTACGAGAACTCCGTCGATGCCATTCCGGGGACATTTCGGTGGTCTGGCTGGTTGAACTACACGGGGGAGAGGTATCCGTACGCGCAGAATCTCGAGTCGCAGAAGATGCGCGCATACAATCGCCTGGACCTGCGGGCTACTTGGACCGCGCCCAACGAGAAGGCGACGGTGACGGCCTTTGTCCAGAATGTCCTGGATGAGATCGGTCTCGTGGCCTACATTCCTCAAAATGGGGGCGCGAACACGCTCTATCCACCGCTGGGGACACTGACCGATCCGCGGCGGATTGGCGCGGTTGTCAGTTGGAGGATGTAGCTGCGGTGCCGGGCTGGTGCCGATAGGGTCAGTTATCGGCCTGCGAGGTTTAGTGGAAGGCTCACGGCCCCCCGTTCGATCAATGCGGGGGCCGTGTCTTTCGCGTTCAATGCGCTTGCGCCTGGAGCGCGACATGGTCCCGGTAGTGCCCATCGGGCATCGCCATCAGTTCCTCGTGTGAGCCCACTTCCCTGATCTCTCCGTCCTCCAGGAAGTAGATCCTGTCCGCGTTGGCGATGGTCGACAGGCGGTGGGCGATGATGATGACCAGCTTGTCCTTCGCCGCTTCGTGCAGCGCATCCACGAGATAGGCCTCTGTTTCCGGGTCCAGCGCGGAGGTCGGCTCGTCCAGGATCAGAACGCGCGCGTCACGCAGAAGCCCTCGGGCGATGGCGATGCGTTGTTTCTGTCCGACGGAGAGCTTGCTGGTGACCGTGCCGAGTGAGGTTCGGTATCCGTCGGGGAGGGCCATGATGAACTCGTGGGCGCCCGCGATGCGAGCCGCCTGCTCGACCTCCTCCAGCGAAGCGTCCTTCTTCCCGTAGCGGATGTTGTCCAGGATCGAATCCGAGAATAGCTGAGTCTCCTGGAAAACATAGGAAACCTGGTCTCGGAGGCTGTCCACCGAGACATCCTTGAGGTCCGTTCCACCGATCGACACCGTGCCTTCGGTCGCCTCGAGGAATGCCGGCACCAGGTAGGCGAGACTCGTCTTGCCCGCACCGGTCGGGCCCACGAAGGCAACGATTTCTCCGATATTCGCCTTCAGGCTGACGTTGCGCAGCGCGCGGCGTCCGTCCGGGTAGGTAAACCCGACGTTGTCCATCACGATGCCGTCCGAGATTGTTGGCAGGTCGACACCGGCGCGTGTCTTCTCGGCCTGCAGGTCCATCAGGAAGAACACCCGGCGCATGCCCGCGATGTTCCGCTGCCACTCGGTGTACATGTGGCCCCACGCACCCGACGTCGCGTAGATCTGGAAGAAGTAGACGGTGACGACGAAGTAGTCCCCGGCAGTGAACGTGCCCTCGATCACGCGTCCTGCCATCACGATGAAGAACACGACCTGTCCCAGCATCAACGACAGACTGTAGAGTTGGTTGTAGGAGAGGATGACGAACGACTCCGTGCGGAAGCGTTTGAACGATTCCCTGCTCGCCTGGCTGAATCGTCGGCCTTCCCGGCTGTTTCCGCCGAGGCTCTGCACGGCGAGCACATTGCTCATGCCTTCTTCGATGTTGCTGGTGGTCCTGGAGCCCGCGGCACGACTGGCCTGGCTCCTTCGGCGCGCAACACGGGCAAGGGGGAGTACAAGGATGAGCGTGATGGGGAATCCCGCCAATCCCAGCAGGATGACCTCGGGCGCATTGCCATAGTTGGTGATCAGCATGGCGAGACTGATCACGACCCCGAGAATGCCCGAGTACAGCCCCAGCGTCAGCCCCTCGAGCAGCAGGCTGGCGCTCGTGGTGTCGTACAGAACCCGGTAAACGCTGTCCCCGATCCTCTGGTCGTCCAGTGTCGTCATCGGCAGTTCCTCGATTCGTCCGGCCAGTTGCGTTCTGAGAAGATGGTTCAGGGACTGGCTGAGGCGCAGGTGTACTCCGAAATCGATCAGGCCGAGGATGCCCCCCATCTGGCTACCGGCCCTGTTCGCCTCGTTTTCGGTCTGCGTGGCGATATCGTGCCCCTGGGCCAGGGAGGCAGTAGCCCGGGACCTGGCCCATCCGCCGCTCGCGCTCGAACCGAACACGATGACCATCAGCGCGCCGAGGAGCGTTATCCACAGCATGATTTCCAACGGGCCCATGCCGTCCAGGAATCGCAGGAAGGGCGCGAAGTAGGCGGGAAAACCAGATATGCCCTCGGCGATGGGTTGGCCGAGGATCACGTGGTCGACCACGATTTTTGCCGGCCACACGACGATCATCAACCTGAAGGCCAACTCGATGGATATGAAAACGAGCTTGGCGACGATGCGAGCCTTGAAGAGCCCGAAGTAGGTGACGACGCGCAGGAATACGCGCAGCGTCTCCCGGAACGAGATGTCGGTATGGACATCGAGCGGACTTGCCAGGCGATCGAGCGCAATCTCGCCTTCCCGTAACGGCGTTTTCGAGGCCTGCGATTCGCCGGCCATCATGCGCCGCCTTCCGGTAGCCTCGCCGCGCCCGCATCGTCGGATCGTTTCGTCAGCCTTCCCTCGGTTTCGACGAGATTCCGGTAGCGGCCCTGGTCGAATTGCATGAGTTCGTCGTGGGACCCGCTCTCCACGATGGCCCCCCGGTCGAGGTAGACAATCCGATCCGCCTGCCGGATGGTGGAGATTCGATGCGTTATCAGGAAGATGGCCCGGCTCTCGCCCCACGCGGAGAGCCGCTCGAGAACTCGATGTTCGGTATGGGCGTCGAGCGCGGCGGTGGGCTCGTCCAGGATCAGGATGGGAGCGTCCTTGATCACCGCGCGGGCAATGGACAATCGCTGGCGCTGTCCCGTGGACAGCTTGCCGCCCCGGTCGCTCAGCACCGTGTCCAGGCCTTGTGGAAGTCCGGCTATGTATTCGTCCACGCAGGCGACATGTGCCGCCCGGTACACCTCGTCATCGCTCGCATCGGGGACTGCGTAGCGAATGTTGTCCCGCACGGACATTCCAAAAAGCACGTTCTCCTGCAAGGCGAAAGAGACGTTGTGGCGCAGGCTGTCCACATCCAGCTTGCGGAGGTCGACGCCGTCGATGGAGACGCTTCCCGAGTCCGGATCGAAGAGTCTCGCCAGCAGGCTCATCAAGCTGCTCTTGCCCGATCCCGTCGGGCCGACAATGGCCGTAACCGTGCCCGGTTCGACGGCGAAACTGACGTCGCGGAGAATCGGACGGTCCTGTTCGTAGGCGAAGTCGACGTGGCTGAACCGGATCTCGCGCACGAATGGCGGCATGGGCGGGGCGTTGGGGTCGTTCTTCACGTCGGGTTCGATGTCGAGGATGTCGAAGACGCGATCAAGCCCCATGGCCATGTCCTGTGCCTGAGCCCAGAGCGTGACCAGGCTGCGTACCGATTCGCTCGATGCGCCAAGCTGGTCCTGGGCCCAGTTGTACGCGGCCAGGTTCCACTTCATGAAACTCAAGCCCACCAGGCCGACCAGGACCGCCGCAAAGACCTCGCGTGTGCCCTGGGCCCAGACGGCCATCAGAAGCTGACCGCCGAGCAGCGCAGCCGCGGCCAGCGTAAAGGTCACGACGCCGACAATGGCCATCAGTGAGCGGACGCGAAAGGACGCGTTGAAGGCCGTGATGGAATCCTGGACGAGGCGCTCCTGCTCCGGCTCGGAAGCCCCATAGGCCTTGACGATGCGAACGGCGGCAAACGACTCCTGAAGACGTGATGTGAAATCGGAGTTTGCCTCCCTGGAGGTCAGGGACTTCTCGCGCATCCGTGGCGAATACCAGCGTCCCCAGACAAGGGCGAGCACAACCACGCTCAAGGCAATCGTGCCCAGAATGGGGTCAAGCGCGGCGAGGAAAACGACCCCGATCACATACGTGTTCAGCAATTGCGCGGCCTGCGTGATCGTGCCGATGACGGCAGTGACCTGGGCGCTGTCCTGGTAGAGGCGATATACCGAATCGCCCACCCTGTGATCACTGTGATAGCGGATGGACAGCCGGTGCCAGCGATCCAGCAAAGCCGTCCGCAGATCCTGGTTTACCCGCTGCATGATGAAGATGTAGTAGTACGGCAGGAACATCGCCGAAGGGATCAGCGCGATCCACGAGCCGACCATGAACACGGCGTAAACCCACTTCAGGCTGTGCCGCTGCTCGGTGGTGAGCAATTCCAGGTCGACATTCGCCGGAGGTCCTTCGCGCGCCTCCGGCGTTTCCGCGCTCCCGCCGGACAACTCCGGCCGCCCGATAAAGTCTGCGAGGAAAGGCGTCAATGGCTCGGCTTGCAGGATGGACTGGCTGATCAGGTCCACGGAAAAGAGGGCAATCACCATGGTCAACAGGGTGGCGGCCCACACCAGGGCGAAGTAGTAGACGAGGTGGCTGCCGAGGCGAACGCGAAGCCGGAACCTTCCGCGGTCAATCCGATACTGCAGGACCCAGATGCAGACACAACCCAATGCGACGAGCCCGACAGCCATGTTGTCGGCGAGTCCACCCACCGCAAAGACCGCGAACAGTAGGGCCGCTGTTCCGACGAGCGCGAGGGCGAGCGATACACCGACATACGCCCGACCCTTCAGGAACAGAAGTGCCCAGGTGAGGATCGTCATCAATCCCGTAGCGGCCAGAAGAAGATCGTGTGGCCAGTCAGTCCCGTATGGGAGCCAGCCCGTGAGCGGCCCGATTGCGGTCAATACCGTGACCAGGGGTGGAACGTGACGGAAACTCCAACCATCAGCGGACTCATCCTCATTGGAGGCGTCCTCGCCCGCTTCGCCATCCCCGGCTAGCCGACTTCGCGGAACGTCGCGCCAGTACCCAATCACCTGGGGCAGCAGGTACGGCCACGTCCGCGCGAAGATCTTGACTATGGCCGCAAAGCCGCGTTCGTCCGGTTCCCTGACCCCTTCCGTTTTCGGCGGCGCTTCCCCTTCGCCCCAGAAGGGAAATGCATGAGCCTGCTTCATGTCATCCAAAAGTTGGGGTCTCCTGTTGCCGAAGGCGCGGCTGTGGATCCCATGGTCTGTTTTCGCGGTGCCTGGCGCAATCCTGTGGGACTGGCGGGAAAGGTGAAACCGGGATGGGCGGGATAGGCGAAAAAAACAGTGCGCTTAGGCGGGATCAAACACGGTGCCCGCCTTCGGGTCCGGCGGATGTCATGGCGCAAGCCCGGATCGCTCACCCCGAGGGGCGACACTCAAGCGGGAGTCACCCCTTTTCGCGGGATTCAGTCTCCGTCGTCGGTGTCCACGCCAAAGGGCACATCCTGGGCCAGTGGCAATGCATCCGAGTAGTTGACGGTCGCGGTCAGGCGCGGCCCCCGGCTTGGTCACGTGCGTGACCTCGAGGTAGCCGAAGATGCGGTGATGCGGATGAACGCGGGCCGAATCCGAGAACAGGCCGAAGAACAGAAACACGTCGCCAATGCCAGTGCCATTATTGTCGAGGTGACTCTGTGCCGCCTCGGTCTGGCCGACGGCGCAGCGGCCTTGTTCAAACATGGGATCGTGGTGGCAGAGGTCTGCGCCATTGAGCCGACCACTGGTTGCTCGATGGACGATTGGGCCTAGCCCTAGATCGCCGCAAGTGGTTTTGGACCGCCCTGCGGTCGGAATGGGAATGCTGACGGGGCGTCCGTCGATGATCGGCGAAGGCGACCCGCCTAAAGCGCTATCGAAACCCTTGCGGCTGAATACGATCTGCATGGGCATGCCATCGTACAGGTGCTCGCCCCACGGCTGGAAGGTGCGGTCGGCAACGAGAACAAGGTTGCCGAGCGCCGGTTGTGGCCGTAAACGCTACTGTCATCACGATGTGGAGTCGCTGAGACGTTTGCTCCGGTGGCGCTGCGTCTATGGCGGTGGGAAGGCACACGCCGGTGCGGTTGTCGACGACGCGGGATGTCGCGGTGCCTTGACGGGACGAGAGCATCCGCAGACTGGCAGAAGGGTAGGCCGACGACCGTGTGTTCGCCACCGGCAGCGGCAGCGAATCAAGTGGGGTACTCTGCTCCATGTAGGACGAATGAATCGGGAGAGCGGTGTTCTGGCGGAAGCGGGGGAAGGCGCGTGTCGTGGAGGAAGTCTTCCGCAAAGCGGCTCGCGCGGTCTTTCCGGGGGGACAACGCCAGATCGATGCCGAAGCGGCCGAACTCTTCGCCCGCTTGGAGCAACGTGTCTCGCTGGATGAGGCAAGGCAAATCTTGATTCATGCGAAGGGCAGGGTGTTCATTGGGCTCCAGGCGCCGTCACGTAGCGAGGACACCGCCAAGCACTGCGTCGAGAGCATTCGAGTGCGCGCGGGTGGGGCGCTGGATGAGGCAATGGCGCGTGATGTCTACGAATTCGTGGTGCAGAGAATGATCGAAGGGGCCCAGGCGAAGGGGCATGTCGTTGGCGGGGCGGGATCACTAAGCGGGACGCAAGCGAGACAAGCGGATCATGTGGTTGAAGTCGGTGCCAGTACGGCAAGAGCCGGAATCGATTTCGAGTACCGCTGGCTCGAACGTCACTTCGGCACGAGGGACAAGGACTGGTCCATCATGGAGAGAACGCACGGCTGGGCGGACGATGGGAACGCGTACGAGATCTTCACCGTATCGACGAGGGAAGGAGACCGGAAGGTGATTTCGTTCGATATCTCGTCCTTCTACGAAGGTTAAGAGGGAGTGTCGCCATGAGCGGAGAAGACCGGCTTGGTGGGCGCCTTGTTCCTCGGAATACCCGTAAACGCCATGACCCGGTACGGATCGGCAGACGCTCTTTGTCGTTACGGCGGAGGAGTCCCCGTTCGATCGGGTCGGACGAGTCTCGGCTTGTCGCCCTTCGGCACCACAAATCGCTGTGGGTGGCACCGGCGATTCTCCTCGCTGGAGCGCTACTTCCTTGGCCATACGGCTACTACGAACTGCTCCGTTTGGCGGTCTGCGCGGCGAGTGCCTGGATTGCCTACGAGCAGTGGCGACACGATGACGGGGTGAGCGGGTGGGTCGTAGCGTTCGGCGGGATGGCTATGCTCTACAACCCCCTGATGCCGATTCACCTGACCCGGGAGATCTGGTCCGTGCTCAATCTCGCCAGTGCGTCAGCGTTCGTTTTGCACCTTCGAGCGTTGAGGGGTTTGGTCCGAGACCTCGACTCGGTGGCGCGGGACGGGACCACGTTGCGGCGTGCAGGACTTTCTGGCTCTCGTCGGCTGCCGAAGCGCTTGAAGCGCTGAACCGTGTCTCGAGAAGGTACGGTGTGGAGAGATCACCGGACCCAGGTGCGTGGACTGGTTGAAGGGATTGCCCACCCGGAGGTTCTGATATCGGCGAGTGATCCGTTCCATCAGCGCGTCGACGATGGACTCGTGCGCGATGACCCGCCGCAGCGAGGTGCATCGTTGCCCGGCCGTGCCCACTGCGGCAAACACCAGCGCGATGGCCATGTTCCAGGACCAGACGGCTGCCGGAAAATTGAAAGCGGTGATCACGCCCACGACGCCCATGGGTGCCAGTACTCGATGAGTTTGTGGCCGCGGCGTTCCGAACCCATGGTCCGGCCGTACAGCTGCCGGGAGAGGCCAACGGCGAAATCACAGATGTCGATCATCTCCTGGACTTCACCCAGCGCTTCGGAGTAGATCTTCCCCGATTCCATCGTCACCAAGGCCGCGAGTGCCGGCTTGTGAGCGCGTAGCGAATCGCCAAAGGCGCGGACGATTTCTCCACGTCGTGGCGCCGGCGCGTCCCGCCACTGTTGAAATGCCCGCCGCGAAATCTCTATCCCGTCGCTGCGTTCATCCCTGGTGGAATGCCGCAGGCTCGCTGTCATCTGGCCATCGACGGGAGAGAACACCGGCTGGTCGCCCGAAGCCAGCACGCTTGCCGGTATCTCGAGCGCTCGAAAAATCTCCTTCGCGCGCTGCCGTGAGTCCAACTCCGGGCTCGCGTAAGGAAGACTTGCGGTGAGACTGTCTGCCAGGGTGCTCATTTCACATTGCCTTTGCCTGCTGTTCCATGGATCCACAGTCCGTTCTGAACACCCGCCCGAAGCGGTTTGCGAGAAAGTCAGACAGTGGAATGTCCTCCTGGCGAACGAATCCGTGCTTGCGGATGTGTCCGTCCGCCAGAAGATCGAGTACCGCGCACGCGCTTGACGCGGTGCACAACTGGATGGCGGTGTAGTCGCGGCCGGCAAACTCCTGGCCGTAGATCTTGTTGGTGTAGGTCACCTGCTCCAGTCGGCCGTCCCGCACTCCGGACATGTCGATGAAGATGATCACGACGTCCTGAGTCGTTACCGGCAGCGCGTGGGAGAACATGTCCAGCAGCAGTTCCCTGCGGTTCGACAGTCCCAGGTCGCGCAGAAGCGCGCGCATGATCGCGGCGTGCCCCGGGTAACGGATGGACTGGTAACTCAGGTTGCGGACCTTGCCATCCCAGGTGCAAGCAAGGCTGCCGAGTCCCCCCGATGTATTGAAGGACTCGTACTGGACGCCATCGATAAACAGCAGCTCACGCTGTTCCAGGGGTGGGGCCTGCATGCGTTGCCCGTCGAATATGACGGTACACGGATTGCAGTACTCGTTGACGACCCCTTCGGGACTCCACGTCAGGTTGTACGAGAGCGCATTGCACGGATACCTCGGCAGCGCGCCCACCTTGAGTTTGACGGTATCCAGGTCTTCGAACTCGCGCGCGATGTCCGCTGCCAGTATCGATACGATGCCCGGCGCCAGGCCGCACTGGGGAATGAAGGTCAAAGTTCCGTTGGCCGCCAGTGTCCTTACGGCCCCAGTGCTGGCGACGTCTTCGGTGAGGTCGATGTAGTGGGCGCCCCCATTGGCGGCCGCCCGCGCGATCGGTTCAGTCAGGTGGTAGGGCGCCGCGTTGACGACGACATCGTGCTGCTCGACCGCAGCCTGAAGGGAGAGGGTATCCGCGACATCCAGGCGAGACTTTGAAAGCCTGGGATGATCGCGAATCCTGGCGAGCTGGCTTTCGCTCGAGTCGAACAGGGTGACGCCGTAGTCACCGGACTCGACCAGCAACGTGGCGATGAGGTCCCCGATCTGTCCCGCACCTGTTACCGCGACCCTGCGCATGTCCGCACCACTCGCAATCGAGAACGTCCCATCGATCCATGCTAGATGAGTGGAATGTCGAAATTAATAGTTGGAATTTACGTATTTGAGGTAACTTTCGTTGAATCGCTAAGTCTCGTCAGCAAAATGGATACTTTGGATCGACGTCTCATCGCCCTGCTCGGCGAAAACTCCCGAACGCCGACAGCAGAAATCTCCAGGCGACTCGGAATCTCCCGTTCCACGGTCCAGTCGCGCATGGAGCGGCTGATCCGGGATGGGCTGATCGAACGCTTTACGGTGGAACTCGGAGCGGAGTACGAGTCCCGCCTGGTCGAGGCGCACGTACTCATCAAGGTGGACCAGGCGCACACCGGAATCGCCCATGCGGGCCTTCGTCGAATCGACCAGGTGACTGCGATTCACGCGATCAGCGGCGAATACGACATGATCGCGTTGATCGCGGCGGAATCCACCGTGGAATTGAACCGCTTGCTGGACAGCGTCGCTTCGCTCGAGGGGATCACACGCACCAATTCATCGGTCGTCCTGGAGACGATTCTGCGTCGCTGATCGTTGGCATCGGCGCGCGTCATTCGGCCCCGCTAGATTCCTTGAGCGGAGCTGACGTTGACAGTTGGGTTGCATTTCACGCGGCGA
>JAPOYI010000190.1 GCA_026706665.1 Gammaproteobacteria bacterium
GTAATCACGGGTTCCCTGCGCGTCAGCGCAGCGAACCCGCTGTGAGAACTCCTAGGCATGCGTTTGCCCCACGGCCCTGCCGGCGAGCCATCGGACTTGACCCGCAAACTACGGAAAATCTGGCTCGACTGGCGCGGGTTCGTGCTGTTCGTGGCGGTCATGCTTTTGTTTCGTTCCGCTATCGCCGACTGGAACCACGTGCCGTCCGGCTCGATGAAGCCGACGATCCTCACCGGCGAGCGGATCGTGGTTGACAAACTGGCGTACAGCCTTCGGGTGCCGTTTACGCTGGCGCGGATCGCGCAATGGTCGGACCCCGAACGCGGAGACATCGTCACGTTCCTCAATCCTGTCGACGGCCGCCAGTTCATCAAGCGAGTGATCGGCGTGCCGGGCGACACCGTGGAACTGCGCCGCAACAGGCTCATCGTCAACGGGGTGGAGGCCACCTACGAAACCCTGACCGACGAGGAGTGCGCCGACCTCAAGATACGCCCCTCGCGCGCGCATCGGATCCTGCGGGAGACCATCCTGGGCCAGTCGCGCACCATCATGGTAATGCGATATCCGAACGATCCGGGCTACACGTCGTTCCGGCGTTTCACGGTACCGGACGGCGAGTACCTGATGCTTGGGGACAACCGGGACAACAGCGGAGACTTCCGCAGGATCGGTCCCGTTGCGCGAGAACGCATCCTGGGCCGCGCCCACGGCGTGGCGTTTTCGCTGGATTACGACAACTACTATGCGCCGCGGATGGGCCGGTTCTTCATCGACCTGTCCTGACGCCGGCGTGGCCGAATCATCTTTGCGATCGAGACGGTGAGCGCCGCCATGAAGGCGATGCCCGCCACTACGGCCAGGCTCATCAGGAAGAATCCCGTCAGTTCACCGGTCTCGATTTCGAAACTCCTGGCAAGCCACACGATGGCCAGCACTGCCGCGATGGCGGCGAGGAGGACCGTGCGGACGGGGGCCTCAGGCGGGCGCAACCCAACGCGTCCGGTTGCTTCGAGGCCGGTTCTTGGTCATGCCGCGGTGCGCAGGGGTGCCGATGCCAATGCGGGTCATAGCACTTCCAGAAGTTCGACCTCGAAAATGAGCGTGGAGCCGGGGGGAATCAGCGGGATGTCCTTCCGGTCCCTGTACGCGAGGTCGGGCGGGATGTAGAGCCGCCACCTGTCGCCGACCTGCATGCGCTGAAGTGCCTCCGTCCAACCGGGAATGACGCGGTTTACGGGGAACCTGGCGGGAACGCCCCGCTGATGGGAACTGTCGAACTGCGTACCGTCAACAAGGGTGCCGGTATAGTGCACCACCACGGTGCTGCGGCGTTTCGGTGTCGCCCCGTCCCCTTCCGCGAGAACCTCGTACTGCAGCCCCGAAGCCAGGGTCACTACCCCTTCGCGCTCTGCGTTTTCCGCGAGGAACGCTTCACCTTCGTCGCGGGTGTCGGCCGTGCGTTGTGCCTCGGCCTCGAACTGGATGGCGAGCGCGATTACCGCGACTAGAGGTACATGCCAGGTTCGCATGGGTACGTGTCCTCCGGATTTGTCCGTCACTTGTCAGGAATGTAGAAGTTCACCGCAGCTCGGCTTGTTCGCTGCCGCTCACCGGAACGATTGTTCCATGTACCGGCTTCGGGGTACAGTTCGCCCATACCCATGAACTCTTCGGGACCCTTGGGGGACTAAATGCCGGTCAGACCGCGTTTGCGAGGTGCAGTGACCTTTATGGAAGTACGCCTTGGGCGACGGGGGAGATGCCAGTGGGCCATCGCCGCCGCAATGGTCGTCGCGCTCGCCGCGTCCGACGCGCTGCAGGCGGAAGACCGCGCATACGAGCCGCTGAAGCCGCTGGCTTCGCACTCGAGGGCGTCGGTCTCCATCGTCAGCGAACTGCGCGACAATCACTACTATCCGCGCAGGGCAATCGACGACAGCGTCTCGGCGCAGGTCTTCGACAAGTACCTGGACCGCCTCGATCCGGATCGCGCGTATTTCCTTGCCGGGGATGTCGAGGCACTGGACGGGAAGTATCGGTTCAGCCTTGACGAGGCGTTGAGGCAGGGTGACCTGGAACCGGCTTTCGACATTTTCAACCTCTTCCAGCAACGCTTGGTCGAACGCCTTGAGCATGTCCTTGCCGTTCTCGACGGTGGCCTGTATGGCTTCGATTTCACGGCGGACGAGTCGCTTGAACTCGACCGGGAAAATGCGCCGTGGCCGGGCGACGTCGACGAGATGAACACCCTGTGGCGCAAGCGCATCAAGGCATGGACGCTTGAGCTGTTGCTGGACGGTGAAGAAATCGAAGCCATCGAGGAAAGGCTCGGCAAGCGCTACCGCAACCGCCTGCGCCAATTGACGCAAACCAAGCACGAGACCCGAAGCGAAGAGGCATTCCAGAGCTACATCAACGCGTTCACGAATACCTACGATCCGCATACCGAGTACTTTTCGCCGCGGAACACCGCCCAGTTCAACATAAACATGTCGCTCTCCCTCGAAGGCATCGGTGCTGTGCTGAATCAGGTGGACGAATACACCTCGATTGACCGGCTGGTCACCGCGGGCCCGGCGGACAAGAGCGGCGCGTTGAAGCCCCTGGATCGCATCATTGGAGTGGGCCAGGGCGAAACAGGAGAACTGATCGACATCGTCGGCATGCGTCTCGACGAGGTGGTGGACCTCATCCGTGGGCCGAAGGGCTCCGTTGTGAGACTTGAAGTGATCGGGCCGAATGCGGTCGAGGCCGATGCAAGGATCGTCCAGATCACCCGCAACAAGGTCATGCTGGACGATCAGGCGGCAAAGAAGAGAATCCTCGCTTACGACGTTGGCGGGCACGAGCGCAGGATCGGCGTTATCGATATCCCTTCCTTCTATGCCGACCCCATGGCGAGGCGGAGGGACGAGGGCAGGACTACGACCCGGGACGTGGTCCGGCTGATCGAAGAACTCAAGAACGATGGAGTGGAAGGCATCGTCGTGGACCTGCGCGACAACGGAGGAGGATCGCTCGAGGAGGCAAAGAGCCTGACGGGGCTGTTCATCGAGTCAGGTCCGGTGGTGCAGGTTCGCAACCAGGGGCGGCGCGCGCAGCAGTTTCCGGATACGGATTCGCGCGTCGAGTGGAGTGGACCGTTGGCGGTTTTGGTAAACCGGTTGTCGGCGTCCGCATCCGAGATCTTTGCCGGGGCCATCCAGGCGTATCAGCGCGGCATCATTACCGGGAGCCGGACCTTCGGCAAGGGCACCGTGCAGACATTGCTGCCGTTGAGCCGCGGGCACCTCAAGATCACGCAGGCCAAGTACTACCTCATCTCCGGCCAGAGCACGCAGCACCAGGGCGTGATCCCGGACATTGAACTGCCGGCGGCCTACGACATCGACCGAATAGGAGAGAGCGCACTGGACGACGCGATGCCGTGGGACCGCATTTCCCCGGCGGACTATTCGACCAACGGCGAGGTGGCCTCGTTCGTCGGTGAACTGCAGGCGGCGCACCTGCGTCGCGTCGCGGACGACCCGGACTTCCAGTACCTTCGCGCCATGACGGAGCGGGATACGGAACTTCGCGCCAGAACCCACATTTCATTGAACAGGGAAACGCGCGAAAGGGATCATGAAGCGGACGACGCCCGGCGGCTCGCCATCTGGAACGCTCGCCTGGTGGCCCGGGGCGACACACCTGCGTTGGACATCGAGGAACTGGAAAGGCATCGGGACGAGGTGGAACTGGCCGAACTGGCCGATGCGGGCAGTCAAGACCCGATGGAGGATCCGATGTTGCGCGAAACGGGCCATATCCTGCTCGACTACATCGGACTCAACCAACAGGTGGCGATGGTCGAAGGCGAGGCGGCGGCCACGCCCTGAGTCCCTGTTTCGCCCGTCCCGCCCGTCCCGCATCTCGCGCCTCGATCGGCACCACGTGCCGTTCTGCGGCCCGCGTCGCTACTGCTCGGACAGCGCCCTTGATGCGATCTGTTCGTGAATCCAGGTTTCGAACGCTTCGAACGGCATTGTCTCCTGCTGCCTGACCCCATAGCGCCGTAGCGTTACCGTGCCGTCGGCCTGCTCGCGCTCGCCGACGATCAGGAGGTTCGGGATCTTGCGCGTGGTGCCGTCCCGGATCTTCTTCGATACGGTATCGCCGGAGGCCGCCATCTCGGCGCGGACATACCGGGCCCGCAGCCGATCGACCAGGGAACGACCGTATTCCTCGAACTGCTCCGAGACCGTGATCACGCGCACCTGCACCGGGGCGAGCCAGGTGGGAAACGCACCGCCGAAGTGTTCGATCAGGAACGCCACCATCCGCTCGTGGGTGGAGAGGGGGGCGCGGTGGATGCAGTACGGCATGTGCGGTTCGCCGTCGGGCCCGATATAGGAGAGCCCCAGGCGATCCGGTTGCGCGAAGTCGAGCTGCACGGTGCTGATGGATTCCTCCCGGCCGGTCACCGTCACGCACTGGATGTCGATCTTGGGGCCGTAGAAGGCGGCTTCTCCGATGCCATCGGCATGGTCGATGTCCATCTCGGACAGCACCTCGGCCAGCACACGTTCCGAGAACGCCCACGCATCGGGGTTGTCCACGTACTTGTCCTTGCCCTTCGCATCCTCGGGATCCCACCGGGACAGCCGCACGTGGTAATCGGTGAGACCGAGCACGGCGTAGGCGTCCGTGTACATCTGCATGACGCCCTTGAACTCGTCCTTGATCTGCTCCTCGGTGCAGTAGATATGGGCATCGTTCATGCACATGCCCCGCACCCGCAAAAGGCCGCTCACGGCACCGGACTCCTCGAACCGGTACACGTGACCGTATTCGGCGAGGCGAAGCGGCAGGTCCCGGTAGCTGCGTGGCCGCGCAGCGAAGATGCTGTGGTGATGGGGACAGTTCATCGGACGCAGCGCATAGGCTTCGCGCACCGCACCGCCGTCCTGCTCTTCCTCCTTCAGCTCCATCAGGGGAAACATGTCGTCCGCGTAGTAGGGAAGGTGTCCCGATTGGCGGTAGAGGTCGGCCTTCGCCAGGTGTGGCGTGGCGACGCGCTGGTAGTCCGCCCGAAACTCCATTTCCTTGGCCAGCTTCTCGAGTTCCTCCCGGATGACCGTGCCGTTGGGCAACCACAGGGGCAATCCCCGGCCCACCATGTCGTCGATGTGGAAGATGTCGAGTTCGCGGCCGAGTTTCTTGTGGTCGCGCTCGAGCGCCAGTTCGTAGGCGGCGATATTGGCGTCGAGTTGCGCCTTGTCCGCGAACGCCCATGCGTAGATGCGCGTCATCATCACGTTGTCGGAATCGCCCCGCCAGTAGGCGCCCGCGATATTGCGAAGCTTGAACGCATCCCGCGGGATGTCCCGCGTCGTGTCCACGTGGGGCCCCTCGCACATGTCGAGAAAGGGCCCGTTGCGATAGAAGGACAGGCCGGGGAGGTCCCCGCCCGAGAGGAGCTCTTCGGCGTATTCGCGCTTGTAGGGCTCTCCCATCTCCTTGATACGTTCAAGGGCGGCGCCGGCGTCGAGGTCCTCCCGGTAGAACCGCTGACCCGATCTCAGGATTTTCTTCATGCGCCGTTCGATTTCGGGGAAGTCGTCCTCGTTCAGCGGCTCTGAGAGGATGAAGTCATAGTAGAAGCCATCGGCAATGGGGGGGCCGAAACCAAGCGTCGAATTCGGCCGCATGTCCAGCACGGCCTGCGCCATGACATGCGCGAGGCTGTGCCGAATCCGGTAGAGGCTGTCCTTTTCGTGCCCGCTGTGTTCCGACGGCATGTGGATGTTCCTCAACAAAAACCCCGGCGGCTGCCGCCTGCCGGGGTCCGTAAATGATAGTGCCGCGAAGAAAGAAAGCAATCGGGACTAGCGACGCCAGCGCCAACCAATCCGGGTGAATGCGGCGTTGCCTGCCTCTGTCCGGATGTCGGTGCCGTCGAGGAGGCGAAACGCGAACTCGCGCTGGACTTCCCGGCCACCGCCGATGATCAGTTCGTGCGCATGGGTGATCCGGAAGGCCAGTCCGAGGCGCAAGCGCCAGCTTTCCATCGCGAACGGGCTTCGACGCACGAGGGCATCGTCGTACACGCGCCAGCGGCCGCCGGCCGGATGGATGTCCGCCTGCAATCGCAGGCGCGGGTGCGTGCGCCAGATCAGCCGCGTATCCGGGAAACCGAGTGTCACATCCAGTTGATCGTTGAGGCGCCACTCGATGCCGAACACCGGTGTGAGCCGTGTCGAACCAGACCGGTCGTCGCGGCAGACCCCCCAGAAGCCGTCGACCGTCGGGGCCAACGCGCGCCGGTGCCGCGCGACGGCCTGCCAAAAGATGAACTCGGCATCGATCACCTTGGGGTGCCGGCCGGCATTGGAAGAGCCTGCCAGGACCGGCGCCACGGACAACTCCCAGCTTGGACCGGTGAATCGGTAACTCAATGCCAGGCGGTGCAGGTGGCCGTTGGTCCGGAGCGCCCGGTCCGGCGAAGTCTCTATCTCGTAGGCCCGGTAATCGTGCGAGAAGCGCATCACGTGCGCATGATCGCCCTGACGGCGGTGCCAGAGGCGCGCGCGGTATGACTGCTCCACGTCGCCGACCGAATGCAGGCCGTCAGCGGCGATGTTCGTGGTCTCCAAGTTCCACTGGTCGACGACGAGAAACTCTCCCGTGGATGGGGGCGAGCAAACCGACGCGTAGGATTGTCCGGCCGCCGCGCAATGGAAAGCAGCGAGAAGCGCGATACCGGCGCGGCACCAGGTCGCTGATGAATGATCCGCCATATCAGGAGCCGCAGGTGGCATTGGAGCGGGACGCTGCGCGATGGGTCCGCCGTGGCGGGAACGCTCAGGGCCTGTACCTGATCCTTTCCCCCTCCACGGCGACGTATTTGCGTTGCTTCAACCCCTCGACGAGGTTCTCCAGTTCCTCGTCCTTGAGGCCGTCGCCGAAAAGGGAACGAATGGATGCCTTCAGCGTCTTCACTTTGCGTGGACGCGAATGCCCGCGCAGATCAAAGTTGTGAATGACCTTGTCGATCTTCTCGCCGAGCGATTCGGTGTCGCTCTCTTTGAGCAATGGAATCTCGAACAGGTCTCTTCGCCGCGCAGCCTTGATGTTCCTGGCTTTCAGGTGCTTGATCAGGGGATCGAAACCCGTGTCCCGCGAGACGATGTGGAACTCGTCGTCAGAATCGGGTCTGCCCAGCGCCCCCAGGTAGAACGCGATGTGGAAGTCGGCGGCGTTCTTGCCGCTTCCGGCGATCTCAATGTACTCCGCGTCTGGTCCGAGTTGTTGCATCTCGAACACAAGCTCTTTGGGAATCCTTGACTGATTGGCGCCGACGAAGACGTAGATCTTGAAAGCGTGTCCCTTCGAAACGTCCCGCAACGCGGCAAGATTCTTCGGCTGCACGTTCTCGTAGTCGATCAGCACGTGATTGGTCGCCATATTCGGTCCTCGCCTTCCCTACGTGTCGGGTGAAAGACCTAGATGCTCGACGCTTATGTCACCCCATCGGGCATCGAGATACTCCGCGACCAGTCGCCTGTGGCAACGGTGCGGCTGATCCTCGCTACATAGCAGGCAACCCTCGTCCAGGACCTCCCTTGGAACCGAATCCTCAATCCTTCGTTCGCGCATCAGGTCGAGGAACCGGGTCTCGTAGGCATTCCAATCGATGTCGCCCTTCCTGTATCCGCGCAGCAACTCCCTGGTCGGCGCGAGGGAAGGCAAGTGAACGTATTCCATCTCGCAGATTTCCTGCAGGAACCACGCGAGGTCTTGCTTCTTCGCAAAGCCGGCAAGTTGCGAACCGTTGTTGAGCCGGACGTCAACTACGCGCCTGGCGCCCGATTCGCGCAGCAGCTCGAAGAATCGACTTGCCGGTTTCTTCGTGAAACCGATTGTCATGATCTTCATGGAACCTCCCGCCCCGCGGCTCGGGGCGCCTGTTCGGCGAACGCGACCTCCCGGGCCTGGCGGCCGATGGCTAGCGAAATTGCCTCTTCGCGCGATGTGAGCATGTCACCGTCGGGATTCAGATCGTACTGCTGGAGCAATCGACTGATTGCGTCGGCGTGGGTTTCGATTGCTCCATCCGCCAGGATATGGTGCACGTTCACACTCCGAGCGTCGAGCGCTTGCGCGACGAGCAACGTTCTGTGGCAGTCCAGCGGCTCTTTCTCCGCGCACATCAATGCGACACGGTGTTCCCCGGACAGGTCCATCACCTCCGCAAGACCGTGTCGAAAGGCCGGCGTCTCTGCGACCCGCGCATAACATACGCGCCCGTTTTCGTAGCACGCGGAATCGGTTGGGCGTCCACCAAGTTCGGTTCCCAGGTATACGTATTCGATACCGCCCGCCTTGAGCCGGGCAGCGAGGGTTTCGCGGTTGAACTGGGGGTTGAAGCGGCTGTAGGGCGCTGAACGAACATCCGCGAGGACATCTACACGGTGGGAAGCCAGGAGGTCCCAAAGAGCTTCCTGCGAATGGTTCGAATGCCCGATCGTGAAGACTGCGGATTCGCACTGGCTCATGTCGCGCTCCCGGCGCCAATGATCGCTGCGATGAGCTTGTGGCAGTCCCCCTGGTACGGCTCGCCGAGGCTTATCGTCAAATAGCATTCTCCAAGGTCATAAGTGCCATTGAGCTTTGCGAGATATGTCCGCTCGTATCCTGGGTCGGTCACCCACAGTGCATACCGGTTTCCGGCGTGATCGAACCTGCCCTGCACACGACGCTTCGAATTCCCGAAGGCTTCACCGGGCGCGAACACTGAAAGCTTGAGTCGTGAGACCTCAATGAACCGCAGTGAATGGACCTCCTCGCTGGCCGACTCAAGGGTCATTCGATCGTTGCGACCATGGTAAGGGCTGTACCCGTCGACCCAGAGCGGCCCCACGGGATCTGCAATTTTCGGCAAATCGATCGGAGAGCACGCCCACCTTTTCCCAGTAGTACTCATTATCCAGCAACCAGTTCTCCCTCTGATAACCATCGGGTTGCGGTTTCAGGACAGGTACCTGGACTATGTCGAGGACCTGCGGGTCGCTCCCGTCCTCGTATTGACGTTCGTATTCCGACACCTCCCGGTTTTTCCGTTCGCTTACCGGGCGAATCCAGTCCCCCGCTCCCGACTCCGTGGTCCATTCGCGTCCCGCGATACACCGTCCCGCCAGTTTGCGGGAGTTTGCGAGGCAGACGATCTGCTTGACCCTTGCCATGCTACCTGGCTGCCCGGATCAACAGCCGCAACTCGTTGTCGTCGATCAAGCTGTACTCCGGCAACCGTCCCGAGAGCTTTCGGCACTCTCGACGAATGATCGGCACGCCATCGCCGCGCCGGTCCATCAGGCGTGTGCGTCCGAGGCCGGAAGGCGCATCACAACGAGCGAGCAGCGAAACGATGAGCTCATTTCGGTTTGCCTGCCGCAGGTGCAGGCTGTCGGGTGTGAGCGTATGGAATAGTCGGGCCAGCGTATCCGGGGGCATCTCTCGCTTGGAACTGCCGATCCTCCGGAAGTATCCGCCGGGGCTCTTGTGCGCAAACAGACTTCGCTCGACATCAACGCGAAGTGCCGGCAAGAGGCTGCCGTCCGCATCCTCCAGTTCCAGCTTCAGTATGTCGGCATCCAGCGGTGGCTTGATGGAGTCGTTGCAAATCTCCCGGACCCACGCCTCCACCGTGTCCAGGGCGTCAAGCGGAATACCATGAATCGTGCGCGTCTTGTCGTCCACGCCGAGGAGCAGGCGACCGCCTCGGCCGTTGGCGAAGGCCGCCAGTTCGTCTGCCAGTTCGTCACGACCCGGTGTTGAGACCCGACCCGGCACCGCTTCAACGCGTTTGAACTCCAACGACGAGTCCTCGCCGAGCCGGATTCTGCGTGGCAGGTCAGCGTCAGTCATTGCCGATGTGTCCGCGCGCGCATCTGATGATCATATAGGAAATGCGTGGCGGCCACGCGCGAGCCTTGTCGTCATGTCGTCAACTGTCGTCATCGACACCCGCAGTAACATCAGGCGGCGCGATACGGAATCTCCGGTGTTATAGTGCGGGTCGCCTTTCGCTACGGCATTTGGGCCATGGAATCACCTCCGACCACGTTTACGGAACAGGACCTGCAGGACGCCGTGCGCGACGGCGTGATTTCGGAGACCGAAGCGAATGCGTTCCGGTTCTACATGGCGTCCCGTTCACCGCAGGTGGACGAAGAGGCCTTTCACCTGTTCAGGGGTTTCAACGACGTGTTCGTTGCGCTGGCCTCGGTACTGCTGCTCACCGGGATCACCTGGTTCGCCGGCGGTCTCGGCGCGGTCGCCGCAGCTCTCATCGTGATGGCGGTGGCTGTGGGCCTGAGCGAGTACTTCACCCTGAGCAGACGCCTGGCGCTGTCGTCGATCGTCTACGCCGTCGCGTTCAGCATCGCCGCTGCCATGGCCGTGTTCCGGGCGTTCTGGCCGGATGACCTGATCGTCGTGAACGATGGAGTGATCGGCGTGCTGCAGACCGTTACCAAGTTCGGGATATCGTCGGCGCTGGCGTGCGGCGCTGCCGCGGCGGGATTGTTCTGGTGGCGGTACAGGGTGCCGATCGCCGTCGCGGTGGGCATGTTCTTCCTGGGTGCGATGCTGTACTGGACATGGGTGCTGTTTTCGCCGTTCGAGAACCCGTTCCTGGGTGCCAACGTCGTCCTGTTCGTGCTGGGCCTCGGAGCCTTTTGTTTCGCGATGCACTGGGACATGCGCGACCCGGATCGAATCTCGCTGAACTCGGATGTCGCTTTCTGGCTGCACCTGCTCGCTGCTCCCGCAATCGCGCACCCGATCTTCTGGTGGGTGCAGTCGGGTGGCCTTCCCGCCGACTGGCTGGAAGCCACGGCGGTCGTCGGCTGTTACCTGGGTCTCGCCTGCGTGGCGGTGGTTGTCAACCGGAGGGCGATCATGGTTGCGGCGACCGCGTACCTGATCGGCGCCGTCGCGTGGTACTTCGAGGAGCTGTCCGCCCTTTACAGCGTCGCCATTTCGCTGGTGCTTATCGGCTGCCTGTTTCTGTCGCTGGCGGTCTGGTGGTCGACCGTCCGGGCGGCGCTTGTCCGGTGTCTGCCGGGCACGGTTCGCAATGTTGTCGCGCCTGCCTGATCCCGCCACGGGAGTTTGTATGCGGGCGAAACTCCTTGCCCGGCGGGTCCTGTGGGGTGCGCTGCTGCTTGCCGGTTCGGCCGTACCGGCAGCAGAGATCGATTCGGGGGAACCCCAACCCCTGTTCAACGATGTCCATTTCCATCTGACGAACTACGTGCAACAGGGCATCACCGCCCGCGAATATTTCGACATGGTGGGCGACCGGGTGGGCCGGGTGGCGATGTTCGGCATTCCGCTGCAACAGAAGTGGGACTATTTCGTCTCTGGCGAACGCGCACCCCACTACTACCTGCACTCCGACGCGGCGCTCTATTACTACTCGTTCGTGGACGCCATGATCGCGCAGGAGTACCTCTCGCTAGACGATGCGCGAAGACGCCGGGTCGACCCGATGATCACCGGGTTCAACCCCACCGACATGTACGCTGCCGATCATATCCGGCGGGTTCTGCTCACCTTTCCGGGCGTGTTTTCCGGCATCGGAGAGTTCAGCGTTCACAAGGAGTTCGTGTCGTCGAAGGTCGCGGGCCACACGGCGAGCCTGCGCAATCCGGCGCTGGACCGGATCCTGGCGACCGTGGCCGAGATCGGGCTCGTGGCGATCCTGCATTGCGATATCTCCCTGGTGCGTCCCGGCGCGCGGCCGGCGCACTACGACGACCTGCTCGAAGTCCTCGCCCGGCATCCGCAGGCGTCGGTGATCTGGGCCCACACCGGATTGGGCCGGTTCGTGCCGCCGACGGAGCATCACCTCGACTTGCTTGACGAGATGCTCGGCGACGCGCGCTACGACCACGTGGTGCTCGACATCTCCTGGGACGAAGTTGCCAGGTATCTCGTACGCGATTCCGAGACAGTTGCGGCCTGGGTTGCGCTGATCGAGAAATACCCCACTCGGTTCCTGTTCGGTACGGACTCGGTGTCGCCCTCAGACTGGGAGTCGTATGCCAGGACGTACGAGGTATATGAGCCGCTTTGGGCGCAACTCGGCGCGGACGTGCGGGCGCAGGTGGAGCGGCGCAACTATGAGCGGGTCTTTGATGCCGCCGTGCCCAGGGTACGTGCCTGGGAGCAGCGTCAACTCTCCGCGAGGTCCACGCCAGGCGGATAGTGTCGACGCGGACTGTCACGGTCGACCATTCGGATTTCGTGCGGAACCTCAGAGAACCCCTTTGCTGGCGCTTTCGACAGCGCTACTTCCCGCGCGTGAGGAACCAGAGGATGAGCATTGGCGGTAGCCAAGGGGCAACGCGCTCGAAGGGGTCGCCGGGCAGGTGCGCGGCCTGGGAAAGCAGGGAGTCGCCGGCCGGGGCCGAGCCGAGCGAGTAGAACAGGACGGCTACAGCGAATCCCGACAGCATGGCAGCCAGCGCGGGGGCCGCGGCGACATCCCGACCCATGACGCGGAACAGGACAATGGGGCCGAATGCGGCGCCGAGCGCGGACCATGCGAACAGAACGCGGTTGAAGATGGTGTCCGGCAGACTGAGAGCGAGTGCCACCGCCAGCGCGGCGACCCCGAACATTGCGGCACGCGACGCCATCGCTTCACGGCCCGGGAAGCGGCGGTTGACGCCCATGTCATGGGCAACCGCGCCGGCGGCGGAAAGCAGTAGCGAGTCGACCGTCGACATCACCGCCGACAGGGTAGCGGCGGTCGCGATGCCCGCCAGTACGGCTCCTGTTTGTCCGCTACTCTTGCTTGCTACGTGTGCCTGCTACGTGCGCCGAGCCGTAAGCTGCAGCAGGACGCCGTGGGTGGACTTCGGATGCACGAACACCTGCGGGCCTCCTTCTCCAATCAATTGGGCGCCCGCCTTCTTCATCGCAGCACATGTGGCCGCGAGATCATCGACCGCGAACGAGATGGTATGAATGCCTTCTCCCCGGCTTTCCAGGGACCGGGCCACGGCCCCTTTCGGGTCGGTCGGCGCGACGACTTCGATGAAGCCGCCTTCCGGAAGGTTGAAGAACGCCTGCCTGACCCCGAGCGCGTCGGTCTGGTCGGTGCGGTCGAGGGTCAGTCCCAGCCGGTCGCGATACGTCCTTGTTCCTTCCTCCAGGTCGGCAACGCGTATCACAAGGTGATTGAATCCGGTCAGGGCCATGCGTACATCCTTTTTTGTTTCCTGTGTGGTGTCAGGCAAGTCTAAGTCACTTTTGGTGCGGCCCACGGGTCGCGTAGAGGCGGCCGCGCGTATACGCTGGCCGGGCCGGTCGCTCTTGCGATGCGCGAAAGCGCGCTACAACGACGCACAGGAGGCCCTTCGTCCAATCGCTTCAAGGGCGCCTTGACTTCCGCCACGTTGGCGCCGGCGTTCCCATTGGCTGCGCCTGATTGGATTTGGGAGGATTTCTCACGGCCTCGCCCACCGTCGTCGCCAGCCTTTCCAGCTTGTTCTCTATGTCGGAAAGATGCTCCCCGCTCGTCAAGCCGGAAAGCGATGCTTCTATTGCGGAGAGGGATCTGGGCACCCGGCCAAGGTGCTTTCCGTCGTGAGTCTCGCCATGTTCTTCGTGACGTCTCCAATGGACTTGGAGAGTTTTGTGACTTCCTTGCTGATGGCTTGGTCGAGACACTGGCCCGTGCGTATGTCATAGTCGAGGCCATTCAGTTTCGTCTTCGACGCATCTGGATTCCTCGCCGCCTTGTCAAGCGTGGCCATGGCATCGCATGTCGCGATTCAGCCACTTGCCAACGGAGAGCGGATAGACGCCGACGTAGCGCTCGAACGCCAATTCAAGCGGTCAAGGGTCATCCTCGCCTCTGAAATAGCTACGTCGAATGTGTTTCTCGACGGATTCCAGAACGTCGTCATCCCGCACTTCCCTGCCGTCGTGGATGCGAGAGAACGACGGTTGCTTCGGCGAGGGTCTTCTTCATGAGTGTGATGCTCAAGCGGACTGCCGGTTCGGCGCGAATTGGGTGCCGGGTTGCGTTTTGGTGCTCGGCGAGTTTGTGGAACTATTGGCCAGGTTGGTTGAACGAGCCAGAAAACAGCGCCGCTGATGGTGTCCAGTCGGTTGCGTATTTGTCGGCCAATTCCAGCCATCTTTTGAGCCGTTTGTTCGGTTCGCATGACTCGCCCCAATACTCCAAGAAAAGGGCATCGTCCAATTGCCCAACCCTGTCCAGCATGATGGATTCAATGTCTCGCATGGCTCGGGAGATGTAGAGTTCATTGTCATGGAGCGGCGTGACGTGTTCCACCACGCTGCCGGCAGAGAACAAGTCGCGAGCCTGTGGACATAGGACGCCCCAATGCGTGAGGGCGTATATGGCAGGATCGGTGTATTTGCCCCGTATCGAGCCTGATCTGACTAACTTTTGGACACAACAAGGCGCACTCGGCTCGCAAAGTGCGCTTCTCATCCGAATCGAGATCTACCACAAACCGCGGCGCGTTTGATGTTCGAACGTGTGTCACGCAATCACGATACGAAGCCCATCGCGCTTCCGGCTGCCTGCCTCCCTTGCCGAACATGACGTAGACCTCGTTTACGGTGGGATCGCGCATTCCTTCGAAGATGCTGTTTGCGACCGAACTCCACGTGTCGCGCTTGCTGTACTTCGCCTCGACTCCGAAGCCGTTGACCTTTATGTCAGGGAAGGCGTTGTCGTGAAAGGTAAAATCGACCTTGACCACTATGCCATGTGCCGCAGCGCGAAGCATCTCCAATGTGCCCTGCTTGAACGGTTCGGGGCCGTGAAAGTTCCGAGTCGTACGGAGGCTTTCTGTGAGTAGCTGTCAAGATGCTCTCGAACGGCCTTGGCGATGTGCCAAGCTAGCACCGGAGGCACGGCGTTGCCAATCTGCCGCTCGGTCTGGCGCATCGCACAAACGAAAGCGAAATGATCTGGAAAGGACTGTAGTCTGGCAGCTTCGCGAAGAGATATGCGACGATCAAGCTTGTAGTGCCATTGGATGTTGCCGTGATGTTCCGCGCGAATCGTCGTGGCCGGTTTGTCGGCTTTCAGGCGCCTGTTGCCCTGCTCTGGACTACGCTGTGCCTTGCTCCAAATATGAGAAATGGCTTTGTCTTCGTGAGCGCTCTCTAAGTCCTCAAGGGCCATCTGCGCTGTCATTTGATCGTCCAGCCGCTCGGGATGACTGAACTCGTTGTCTCCCTTCACGCCAATTATGAAGATGCGTTCACGCATCTGTGGTACGCCGTAGTCCGCAGCCAAATAAAGCCTGTGGCTGACCGTGTATCCGTCAAGGTTGAAGTCAGCAAGCATCTGATCGAAAAAGGGCTTGCCGTGTGACATGAGCAAGCCCTTGACGTTTTCGGCCACGAACACGTCCGGATTGCAGCGTTTCACGACCTCAATCATCCGCTTGTAGAGGATCGTCCTTTCGCCATTCTCGACGCTGCGCTGGCCATTGATCGAAACATCTTGGCAGGGAAAACCGCCGATCACCACGTCGACCGAATCCGGCAGAGTATCTATGACGTCGTCGACATCGCCTCTATGCAGGGTGTTTGCGCCGAAATTCGCAGCGTAAGTGTCACAAGCCAGTCTGTCTATGTCATTTGCCCACACAATCTCGAAGGGAAGGTCGTCGTAGAACTTGCCCCCGAAAGCAAAGCCGCCGAGGAACCCGAGATCCATGCCTCCACACCCGCTGAACAGAGAAACGACCTTGTGCTCCCCGACATGCGGTTCCGGGAACAGTTCCATTTGGGTAAGCGCGTTCCCTCTCATATCAGCGTCTACCTCACACGCTGCTGGTGGATGAACGTACGCCCGACCTGTTCACACCTATGTCCGCGTGCAGCACTCACGTTCCCGTTTCAACGTCCGCAGAACGTCGTCATGAAGTTGGGTTGAACGTAGTTGATCGCGGCCTTCACGTCACATCCCCTTCTCGGAATCTTGTACGACGTATTTTGACCAGTGCTGTATAAAAAAACAATAGTTTTTGTTGCTTGGATTCGCGATCGTCTTTCGAGTTGCGAATATCGCGCCCACAGAACTTCGATCCTACCTTCTGCGGTGCAGGTGCACCAGCAAGGCTGCACCTGGTCGCGAACAACAGCCGGTTCCTGATCCTGCGGCGGGCGCCGAATCCGGGTTCGCGGGTGCTGGCGCTGTGCGAGCGGCGCCTGGCGGCGGACTGGCCGGAGCGCTTCGGCCATCCGCTGCTGCTGCTGGAGACGTTCGTCGACCCGGCGCGCCACCGCGGCGCGGTGTGCCGCGCCGCGAACTGGACCCGCGTCGGCCGCACGCGCGGCTTCCGGCGCGTGCGCGGAGGCTACGGCGCCGCGCCGGGCGGGCCCAAGCTGGTGTTCGTCCGGCCCCTGGTTCCCGACGCGCGGGCGCGCCTGACGCGGTCCCCGCTCAATCCCATCGACCGACACGGAGGACCGAAAGCCATGATCCCGGCCGACACCATGCGTTCCCTGCCCGACTGCTTCCTCGACATCGACGACCCGCGCCGCCGCCAGGGCCGCCGCCATCCGCTGCCCGTCGTGCTCGCCATCGCCGCGGGCGCCACGCTGTGCGGCGCGCGCGGCTACAAGGCCATGGCCGAGTGGGCCGCCGACCTGTCCCCGCGCGCCCGCGAGCGGTTCCGATGCCGACACCGCGGCGGGCGCCACGAGGTGCCCAGCGAGTACGTCATCCGCGACGTCCTTGTGCGCGTCGATCCCGACCAGCTCGACCGCGCCCTGCGGCGCTTCCGCGCCGCCGCCGCCGCCAGCTCCTTCGGCAGCCGACCCTGGTGCGTGCCGAACGCCCGCTCCGAGCGGCCCCGCGCCTCCGGCGAGTACGCCGGGATCATCTCGATCCCGAGCCGCGCCATGGCGCGGCCCAACACGTTACACAGCGGTATGTGGATTGGTGTTGCGTCGCCCGCGGGGCGGTAGAATGGTCCATCCACTCCAATCACGAGGACAAGCCATGGCCGAAGCCGCGACCGCGGACGTAGACGCCGACCTGAACAACCTGACGATGAGCGAAGAGGCGCAACCCTTGCTTGACGCCGTAAGGCGGTTCATCGAGGAGGAAGTCAACCCTCAGACGCCGGCGTATTTCGAAGCCGCCGGCGAACACGGAGACCGGTGGAGCCTGTCTCCGCGACAGGAAGAGATACTCGGTGGCCTGAAGCGGGAGGCGAAGTCCCGCGGGTTGTGGAACTTCTTCCTGCCCGACGCGGAGACGGGCGAGGGGCTGAAGAACCTCGACTACGCGTATATCGCGGCGGAACTCGGCAAGAGCCCGCTTTCCTCCGAGTGCCTGAACTGCAGCGCGCCGGATACCGGCAACATGGAAGTACTTGAGCGCTATGCGACGCCAGAGCAGAAGGAAAAGTGGCTTGAACCGCTGCTGAATGGAGAAATCCGCTCGTGTTTCGGCATGACCGAGCCGAACCTGGCGTCATCGGATGCGAAGAACATCGGCACCCGCGCGCGGCTCGACGGGGACGAATGGGTCATCGACGGCGAGAAGTACTACATCTCCGGCGCCGGGGACAAGCGCTGCAAGATCATGATCTGCATGGTCAAGACCAGCCCGGACGCGGCGCCCCACCGGCAGCAGTCGCAGATCCTGGTGCCGATGGATACGCCGGGCGTGAACGTCATCGAGCCCATGACGGTCTTCGGCCATGACGACGCGCCCCACGGCCACATGCACATCATGCTGGAGGACGTCCGCGTGCCGAAGGAGAACTGCCTCCTGGGCGAAGGCCGCGGTTTCGAGATTTCTCAGGCCCGGCTTGGCCCCGGGCGGATTCACCATTGCATGCGGTCCATCGGCCAGGCGGAGCGGGCGCTCGACCTGCTCGTGCGCCGCGGCGTTTCCCGCGAGGCGTTCGGCCGCCCGATCCTGCAGTTGGGCAAGAACATCGAACTCGTGTCCCGCGCGCGCATCGACATCGAGGCGATGCGCCTGATGGTGCTGAAGGCCGCGAAGGCGATGGACGTGCTGGGCAACCGCGAAGCCCGGGTCTGGGTGCATATGGTCAAGGCCATGGTGCCGGAGCGGGTGTGCCAGATCATCGACCAGGCAATCCAGCTACACGGCGCCACGGGCGTCTCGCAGTGGACGCCGCTTGCGGGCATGTACACGGGACAGCGGACCTTGCGGATCGCGGACGGCCCGGACGAAGTGCATCACCTCGTCGTCGGCCGGGCGGAAATGCACAAGTACCAGGGGACCGCCTGAACGGCAATGCGGCGATGCGCGGGGTTTCGCGTCCTGGTGGAGCCGGGGGGGTTCGAACCCCCGACCTCGACATTGCGAACGTCGCGCTCTCCCAACTGAGCTACGGCCCCGATCTGGACGAAAGGTCTTGAGGACTGCGGGATTTTGCCGGAATGCCCGGTAAGAATCCAACACACGAGGGGTGCGGCAGGCGATGAAAAAGGGAATCACCTTCGGCGCCTTCGACCTGTTCCACGCGGGCCACGTCATGATGATGCGGGAGGCGAAGACCGTCTGCGACTACCTCATCGTCGGCCTGCAAAGCGATCCCTCCATCGACCGGCCGCAGAAGAACCGGCCCGTACAGAGCATCGTCGAACGCCACATACAGGTCTCGGCGTGCCGCCATGTCGACGAGATCATCGTCTACGGCACCGAAGCGCAGCTGCTCGACATTCTCGAACACGTCGACTGGGACGTGCGAATCCTGGGCGAGGAGTACCGGGACAGGGATTTCACCGGACGCGAGGAAACGCTGAGCCGCTGCTACTTCAACCAGCGCCCCCACACGTTCTCAAGCACGGAGCTGCGAGACCGTGTGGCGGCGCGCTCGGTCGATTCTGGTCAGGGTCACTTTGCGGATGCCGTAGACGCGGCAAATCCGAAAGGTTGCTAGACTGTGGCGATTTCGACTGCAGTGCGTGAACGATGATGCAAGCGGAAACTTCCCAGGAGGCGTTGAATGCCCTTGTCTGCGGCGCCTTGCCTCGACAAGGCTGCTGGGGACAAGAACAATATCTCTGGCTGACGGATCGTACCCGGCGTCTTGTCGAATTCACCGATGGCTGCGTCGAGGAGTTGCCCGTGCCCACCGTCATGCACCAAGCCATTCTTGTCTTCCTCACGCGACTGTTTGCCGCCTATCTCGAACCGCGAGGCGGGTTTGCGTTGTTCGCGGGTTTGCGGGTGCGGACCGGTGAGGGCAGATTTCGCGAACCGGACTTGGCAGTGCTTCTTGATCGTTCGGATCCCCGCAACCAACCACGCTACTGGCTAGGTGCCGACCTGGTACTGGAGGTGGTCAGCGAGGACGATCCGAACCGTGACCTCGTGGTCAAACGCGCCGAGTACGCTACGGCAGGCATCAACGAATACTGGATCGTCGATCCGCACGTGGACACCATCACTGTGCTTGTGCTCGCTGGGACCGAGTACGTGGAACATGGCGTTTTCCGCCTTGGCGATACGGCTACATCGCCGATGCTGGACGGATTCACCCTTGACGTGACCGCGATGTTCGACTATGGGCAAGGCTGACGGATCTGGATGGTCCAACCTGTCCTGTCCGGCGGGACGAAACCCCTACTGGAGGCGTGACCGACCGCGAGAAGTCGTCCGCGTCCGATGGTCCTCAAGGGAACGCCCCGAGGAGCGCCATGGCGGTTGACATCGAAAGTGTCCCCGTAAGGGTCGAGCGCCGGCTCGATGCGCCGATCATCGATGCTTCCACCCATCCCAGCATCGGTGCCAACATCCAGGGGCCGTCACTCACTCGCGCGCCGGACTGGCTGGAATCTCCCTTGGGCCGGTACTACCTCTATTTCGCCGACCACAAGGGAAGCTATATCCGGCTCGCCTTCGCCGACGCCCTGAAGGGCCCCTGGAACGTCCACGCGCCAGGCAGCCTGCAACTCGAAGAATCACACTTTCCCACCGTGCATCCCGAGGTGCCGCCCGCCATGCGCGACAGATTGGGGGCGCGGACTCCTCGGGGTCTCGATCCCCTTCGCGAGGCCACCGCGCCGCACATCGCGTCGCCGGACGTGCATGTGGACGATGCCGCGCGATCGATCATCATGTACTTTCACGGCCTCGAAGGTCCCGGGCACCAGGTCAGCCGCGTCGCGACTTCGCGCGACGGCATCCACTTCGAAGCGCGGCCCGAGGTGCTCGGCAGGTCCTACATGCGCGTGTTCCAACATGACGGCATGACGTACGCGATGGCGATGCCGGGCAGGTTCTACCGCTCCCGCGACGGGTTCACCGGCTTTGAAGAAGGGCCGCTGCTGTTCAACGCCAGCATGCGCCATGCGGCGTTGTTGAAACGTGGACCGACGCTCTACGTATTCTGGACGCAGGTGGGGGACGCGCCGGAACGGATTCTACTGAGCACGGTGGATCTCACGGAAGACTGGAAGCGTTGGAAGGATGCGGGAGCCAGGGAAGTGCTGCGTCCGGAACGCGTCTGGGAAGGTGCCCGCGCGCCGGTCGAGCCGTCTGTGCGTGGTCCCGTGTACAGTCAGGTCAATCAGCTTCGCGATCCGGCGATCTACGTGGAGGGGGACCGGGTGTTCCTGTTGTACGCGGTCGCGGGCGAGAGCGGCATCGCGCTGGCGGAAGTCTTGATCGGTTGATCTGGTTCATGAATCCGAGCGACGCGCCAGCCTGTAACGATGCCCCGCAGTTGTCCGACTTCACGCGCACATTCGGCGTGACTCGCGATCAGACTGTTCGGTGATGATGCATCACGCGACGGTGTAGACAGTACGGGAAGCGCCTCGACTTCAAGCTGGTCAGGCCGAGGCGCGTTGACGTTGGATCCATGTCGAAGCCTGCCACGTCTCTTTCGGCATCCAGATCCACGTTGATCCCTTCCGAGACCTCGCGCGTTTCGGTGCCGTTGGCGTCGTGGACGAATCTGTAGGCCAGGCACTCCACCGGAGGGGTGGGCGATAGGCCGTCGGAGCAATGGGCGTATTTGCGCTCGCAGTAGGTCCGGGCACCGCCCTCGGCGTCGACTTCGTCACCAGTGCGTCGCCGTCGTAGGTCAGCGTCTCCCGCGATGAAGTCGTTGACGCCGGCGGAAAGTACCCCGGGGCCGGCCAGATCGGCGACCGCGACATGGCCTGCGCCTTCGCGCTGGTCACCAGACTCCAGCTACTGCCTGCTATGCTCATATGTTGCCTTGACTGATTCACCACAAGCCATGCAAGCCCAACACATCGAGTTCCTGCAACTGCTGAACGGCGATGTCCAGTACATCGTGCCGCGCTGGCAACGGCGATACTGTTGGCAGCAATCAGACATTGAGCGGCTTGTCGAGGATTTGCTGGCGATCGCCGATGCGGCTGCGCACTTCACTCATTATGCCGGCGCGCTCCTTACCTTTCCGGAACCGGGCGGCGCGGCCGGCGTGATCAGCATCATCCGAGTCGTCGACGGCCAGCAGCGCCTCACGACGGTGAGCATCCTGCTTGCGTGTATCGCCGCGAAGCTCGAACGAGACGGTCCGTGCGGCGAGTGGACCGCGGACATCATTCGGGAACGTCGCCTCACGAACCCTCACATGGGAGAACAAAAGCGCCTAAAGCTGCGACTTCAGAGCGGAGATGAAGACGAATATCGCCGTGGTCTCGAGGGAAATCCCGAAGGAGTCGGTGCCGTTACCCAAGCTTGGCGCATCGTGCGCCGTTTGGTGGACCTGAGCGATACGGCCCGACTGCTGAGAGGACTCGAGCGGCTTCGAGTGGTCAGCATCGGTCTCGACAGCACGGACGACCCGCAGCAGATTTTCGAGAGCCTGAACGCCACTGGTCGCCCGCTCGCGGAGAGCGAAAAGGTCAAGAACTGGCTGCTGATCGGGCTGCCGGAAGGAAAGCAGCGGGAACTGCACGATCAATATTGGCGCCAAGTCGAGCGGGTACTCGGTGCCGAGCACACGACCGAGCCGATCGACATCTTCCTCCGGGACGTGATGCGCTGGCGCACTGGGGAGGTGCAGGGCGGCAACAAAACCTACGAGCAGCTTCGACGCTGGGCGCTGAAGCGGGGGTATGCGGAGGACCGGCCAGGACTATGCCGTGACCTCGCGAGTCTCGCGAGTCTATATGGTTGCCTGACTGGCGCCGCAGGCACGTACCCCAACCCTCAGGTGGAGGCGGAAATCAGGCACCTGCGCGAAATGGGGCTGGATGTCCACCGCCCGTTGACGTTGCGACTGCTCGACGAGGCTTCGGGGAACGGGCAAACACAGGTCTCCGACGAAGCGTTGTCGAAGGCCGTGGCGGGAATCGGAACTTGGATCACCCGCCTGTGGTTGGCGGATCGGTCGACGGCAGGGATGAACAAGGCGGTGGCGGAGCTTGCCCACGGCGTTGGGCCAGATGCAGGAGATGACTATGGGGAGCACTGGCTTGATCGAATACGCAGGCTCAGAAACCAACGCATCGGCGTTCCGAGAGACGAAGATGTCCGGGAAGGTGTTCGCGCGCGCAAGGCATACGGGAGCAGTGCCACCCGATCCGCATTCGCCGTGCTATGCGAGTTGATGGAAGCGGAACATCCCGGCGAGGCGCCGGCCCGGGACCGCCTTACCGTCGAACACGTGATGCCGCAAAAATTGACCGAACCATGGAAACGCTATCTTGGAGAAAGTGCGGAAGAAGTGCATCGTCAGCACGGGGACCGGCTCGCGAATCTGACCCTGAGTGGAGACGTCACCAACGCCAGCATGGGCACAAATGCCTTCACTCATAAGCGGGAGATCTATCGCAAGAGCTCGGTCGGAATGACGAGACGCATCGCGGACGAGGATGTATGGAACGAGGAGGCGCTTTCTCGACGAGCGCGGGATATCGCCCGCCGGGCCCTCGACCGCTGGCCGTGGCCTGACCCTGGGGACTCCGGCGAGGAGAGTCGGAACAGGGTGAAGGCGTTCAGGTGGCGAATCGAAGACGATCCTTGGCGCACCGAGGACGTTGGTAGCCAGATGGTCCTCAACGTGGCGGCGGCACTATTGAGTCGAAACCCGGAAAACGCAGACACATTGCGCGGTGAAGCGATCAGCACCAACGTTCATCCGGCCAGTCGCTATCCGCCGGGAACTCGCGTCGGGTCCATCGCGCTATTCGCCGTACCGGGCAGCGACGAATGGGTGTTGAACCCGTACGAACGAGACTACCCCGCCTATGCGGAGCGATGCCGGAAGCTGGGAGAGCGATGTGGAGTCACAATCCAGGTCGAACTCGCGTCGGACGGGGCCGACGTGACCGAGCGTTTCTGGAGATTCTTCAAGGACATTGCGGGCGGCGTTCCAGGACAGAAAGAAAGCTGGCGCGGAGGCAACCAGTGGACGGAGCCCTGCAATGCGTTCGGCGACCGCATCGGTGTCTACGTAGGAAACCCCGATTTGCTCTGGCTCTACGTTCGGGCGGGCCGTGACAAGTCAGTCGACAATGCGGCAAGAATGCGGCGCTTCTCGCGGATGATTCGCGATGAAATGGCAGACCAAAGGCTCGCAGACAATCGGGGCAGCGGGGTTAGGGTTGAACACCCGTGGACGCGAGACAGTGAAGACGAATGGGGCGAAGCTTGCCAGTGGATTCATGATCAATGCGCGAGATTGCGACTGATTCTGGCGACCCCCCATAATTGAGGACGAAGAACCGCGCAGACGAGCAGAGATGCACGACCGTAGGCGGTCCGCCAGCAACGCCGCCGTTTCGTACATTCGGCTGGGAGATCGTACCGCAGCGGTCAGCCGAAGCTTCCGGCGCAGGCCCGCGCGAGCCGCCGCGTGTTCTCCATCAGCTTGCGCCTTGCAGCGTCGGCGTCGACCTCCTCCGCCCGCTCGTCGGGGGTCACCCTGAACAGGAGGTCCCCCGGGCGTACGACGACGCCGTCCCGGTCCGTCATCGCACACTCGTCAACGGTGCCGGCGAACGTCGCCCGCACCTTGGTGAACATCTTCATCACTTCGATGATGTAGAGCGTGTCGCCGGCCTCGAAGTGTGTGCCCGGCTCCAGGTACGGTGCCATGCCCGGCGCCTCCCGCGAATGGAACATGCCACCGATCTCCGCCACGATCTCATCGTCCGGCGCCCTCGGCGGAGGAGAGAGCGTCCTGCGCGCTTCGGCCACAACGTCCGGCGAGTGGAGTTCTTCCGGCAGGGTAACCGTGAGATCGGGGGCTACCCTGAGCTGGGCGAAGCCGCTCTCCCGGGCGACGAGTTGCGGCAACGCGAGCAGCTGCAACCCGTGGTTGAAGCCGATGTGCTCCGCCCGCACCCTGTCCCAGGCCTCGGCAATGGCGCCCGGCGCGCCGGCGGGACTGTGCGGCTCGCGCAAGAGTCTCGCGAGATCTTCGAAGTCCGCCGCGCCGAGCCCCGCCCGCAGCCGCGCATAGTGCGCGCGGGCCGCGCCGAGCAGTTCGCGGTCGTGGTCCCAGATCGCCTCGGCCGCCGGACCTTCCTCCCTATCCATGGCAAGGTACCGATAGAGGGCTTCCAGCGCATCCGCAGGGCTGGCACGCCAGCGCGGCGCGCCGCCGGATCCCCCGGCCTCGTCGCTCTCGAAGTGGCCGCCGCTGGCGGCGATCCATCCCGCAAGCAGGTGGGGATTGGCGAATAGGCGCTGCAGGGGCCGCAGGATCAGTGTCGACTTCAGGTCCATCGTGCGGTCGTAGCCCGCGCCCAGCGCCTCGATCTCTTCGTCGGATTGGTCAGCGGCTGTGCCGATGACGCGATCCCTCGCAGCCGCCTTCACGACATTGAAGGCCAGGTCGAGATCGACACCCTGGGCGGCATCGAACAGGCGGCCGACGGCGCCGAGGTACGCCTGTACGAAGCGCGTTTCGATCTTCGCGCGCGGATGCTGCGCGGCGAGCCAGTTCAGCAATCCGTAGTGGAAGTCGCGATTGGTCTGGAGATTGGTGCCCTTGATGCGCATGCGCCGCAGCGCTTCGATCATGTTTTGCCAGGTCTCTTCGCGCGTATCGCCCGTGGTGAGGAGCAGTGCGATGTTGCTGTCGTAGGCACCCGCGAGATAGTAGGGCGCGAACAGGCCCGTATCGGGGTTGGGAGTGCCTATGCCCTGGTCGTCGCGGATTTCGCCGGCGACGGGCGGCGACCACGATTCGATCAGGCCGCCCGCCGAGGGGCGTAGCGCGGGATCGGTCGCGTTGAGGCGTACTTCGAGAGCGTCCCCCTGCCACGGGACGCGCCGGGGCCTGGGGAGCCTCATCCCATGCCGCGCGACCAGCGCCATGGCCTCGATCAGCGACTCGACGCGCAACACGCTGTCAGCATCGTCAGGGTCGGCGAACTCCAGGGCGTAGCAGAGCTCGGTGACGCGGTGCTCCACCTGGATGCGCGTGTTCATTTCCATGAAGTAGTGATCTTCGCCGTCCACGATGCATTCGAAAGTGGACACCGAGTCGAGGCCTACCGCACGGCCGAAGCGTTCCGCCTCGTCTTCCATCTCGGTGAGGACCCTCAACTCCGCTTCCAGGGCGCGCGCGGTCTTGCGGTCGTCTGTCGCCGCGATCTCGCGTCGCAGGGACTCGGCGGTGACGGATGCTTCGACGAGTTTCTGCTCGTGCATCTGCGCGGAGCAGTCGCGCAGGCCCAGTGCCACGCACCAGTCGCCGTTGCCGATCACCTGGACTTCCAGGTGCCGGTTCCGGTCGACGTTGAGTTCGATGAGGACATTCCGGTCGGGACCGGCGACCTCCACCCAGATTTCCCGCGCCGCCGCGACAGCGTCTTCGGCCACCGCGTCGCGGCGCGCATCCAGGCAGTCGGCCTCGTAGTTGGCCGGCGCGCGCAGCACGCGCTGTCCCTTGCCCCCACCCCCGCCTGCCGCCTTCAGGCGCAAGCGTCGGTCGGGGAAGCGCACGAGCAGGTCGCGGGCCTGCTGGCGGACTGCATCGAGCACCTCTTCGTCGGTGACGAGTTCGACGCCGCGTCGCGCGGCCTCGGTCAACAGGGCATCGGCGGCCGCCTCCTCGTCGGATTCGTCCTCCGGCGGCGCCAGCCCGTTCTCCTCCGCCAGCCGCTCAAGGCCAGCGCGTTCCCCGCACTTTGCCAGCAGCGCAAGGGATGTGACGTTGTCGACCCCCGGCGTGACGCCGATCGATTGCGCGAGCGCCGTTCGCTTCGCGGCATCCTTGCGGCCCGCGGCCCGCACGGTGGCGGAGCCGGGTCCGATGAAGTTGAGGCCCGCCGCTTCGAGCGCTTCGACGAGCGCTTCGTCCTCCGCCATGAAGCCGTAGCCGGCGAATACGGCGTTGTAGCCATGCTCTCCGGCGATGCCTACGATTTCGGCGATACGCGCTTCCCGCTCGGCGCCGTCCGTGCCCGTGTAGTCAGCGACCCGATGCACGGCTTGCCGGTCCCTCATGGTCATCGTTTCCGGCGCCCTGGCGTTGGGATGGGCCGTGGCGTCCCTGTCGGAGAGCAGGATGCCGTAGCCCGTGATCCCCATCGCCTCGAAGACGTCCATCGCTTCCTTTCGGACCGGGCCGCGGCAGATGATCAGGGGCTTCAGGTCCGTGCAATCGAAGCTGGTCGTCCAGGTGGGCTCCCGGGCGCCGCGTGCGGGGGCGCCGCCGGCGCGCATCAGTGAAACTCTCTCTGCGGGCCCTTCATCGGACCCGGTGTGTAGTGCCGCACCAGGAAATCCATGGATTCCGTCAGCAGCCGGCGCAGGTCTGCGGGCATCACGAGTTGCGAGATGGATCCCAGTGCCAGCGCTTCCCGGGGATTCATGAGATCGTTCTCGTAGCGCTCGACGAGCCTCGCGTCCTCGGCGGCGAACCAGCCTGACACCTCCTGTTCCGCGGCGCGGTGCGCTTCCGGGGGTGTCTTGCCTGCGGTGACGTGTTCGTCAACGGCGGCGGCGAACCGGGCCCGGCGTTCGCGGGTCAGGGCCCTCAGTTCATCCTTGTAGACGAACTCCCGGCCGGCGGGGCCCATGACGGCCACGCGGGTCGTCGGCAGCGCGAACACGAAGTCGGCGCCGGTGGCGTAGTTGTTGAACGATGCGTACGCGCCGCCGAAGGCGTTGCGCACCAGCACCAGGATGCGCGGCGTTCTGAGATCGACGATGGCGTCGAGCATCGCGCGTCCCGCCTGCACCACGCCGCGGCGTTCCTGGTCGGTGCCGGGCAGGAAGCCGGTCGTGTCCTCCATGAATACCACCGGGATGTTGTAGAGGTTGCAGAAACGGACGAAACGCGCGGTCTTGTAGGCCGCGTCGACATCGATGAAACCGGTGGAGAAGGCGCTGTTGTTGGCGACGAATCCCGCGACGTGCCCGCCGAGGCGGCCGAACGCCGTGACCATGCTGCGCGCCCGGACCGGCTGGACTTCGAAAAAGTCGCCCTGGTCGCACACTTCCTGGATGACGAGCCGGATGTCGAACGGCGTGTTGAAGCCGGTGGGCGAGTTGAAGACCGTGCGGAACAGCGCGTCGAGTTCCGTGTCCCGGTCCACCGGATCGCTGGTGGCGACATAGGGCGCGCTCGAATGGTTGTTGTCCGGCAGCCACGTGAGGAGCCGCAGCACCAGTTCCAGCGCCGCGGTCTCGTCCTCTACGGTGAAATCTGCAACGCCGGAGGCGCCGTGCACGCCGGGGCCGCCGAGTTCGTCCGGCGTCACGTCTTCGCCGAGCACTTCCTTCACGACGCCGACGCCCGTCAGTCCGAAGAATGTGTCTTTCGGCTGGATGACAAAGCTCCCCTGGCGCGGCAGGTACGAGCCGCCGCCGGCGTTGAACCCGAACATGCACATGATGCTCGGCACGATGCCGCTGATCCTGCGCAGCGCGGTGAACGCCTCCGCGTAGCCGTCGAGTCCGCCGACGCCGGCCGGAACGAACGCGCCGGCGCTGTCGTTCAGTCCCACGACCGGGATGCCCTGTTTCGCGGCCAACTGGTAGAGGGATGCCAGTTTCCTGCCGTTGGTCGCGTCCATCGAACCCGCGCGGCTGGTGAAGTCGTGCCCGTAGACCGCCACGTCCCGGCCGCCCGCCTTGATGAGGGCGGTGACAAGGGAGGCGCCGTCGAGGTAGGGGCCCCAGTTCTGGAAGAGCACCATGGGCTCGTGGTCCGCGAGCACGTGGATTCGTTCCCAGACGGTCATGCGGCCCTTGGCATGCTGGCGCGAGATGTTGCGATAGCCACCGGCCCGCAAGGGTTTCTGCTGCAGGGCGCGGGCGTCCCGAAGTGACTGGTCGTAACCGGTCTCCCGTTGTTCGGCCGCGCCGTGGAGCGGTTCTTCGAGGATCGGCACCAGCGTTTCGAATGCCTCGCCGGATGGCTTGCTCATGCACTCACCTCCTCAAGTTCGATCAGGGTGCCGCAGAAGTCCCGGGGGTGGAGGAATACCACGGGCAGGCCGTGGGCGCCGATGCGCGGCTCGCCGTCGCCGATGACCGTCATGCCCCGGGCCCGCATGGCGTCGATGGCGGCGAGGATGTCCTGGACTTCGTAGCACACGTGGTGCATGCCGCCCCCGGGATTGCGTTCCAGGAACGCGGTGATCGGGGACCCTTCGCCCAGGGGGTGGATCAGCTCGATCTTGCTGTTCGGAAGTTCGACGAAGACGGTGGTGACGCCGTGATCCGGCATGGGCACCGGCGCCGAGACGACGGCGCCGAGGGTGTCCCGGTACAGTGCCGCCGCGCCGTCGAGGTCCGGGACCGCGATGGCGACGTGGTTGAGCCTTCCGATCATCGGTTCCTTCCCGGGATCATCTTGAGGATCCCGCTGGCCGCCTCCAGGATGTCGGTGCCGGGTCCGTATATCGCGCGCACGCCGCAATCGCGCAGAAACCCGTGGTCGCGTTCGGGGATGACGCCGCCGCAGACGACCACGGGTTCCGCTTCCCGTGCCGTGAGGGCCGCCATGAGTTCGGGGACCAGGGTCCTGTGCGCGCCGGCCAGGGTCGAGACGCCGACCACATCGACGGCGAGTTCGGCCGCTCGCGCCGCCGCTTCGTCCGGCGACAGGAACAGCGGGCTCATCTCCACCTCGAAACCGAGGTCGTTGAATGCATTGGAGATCGCCTTGGCGCCCCGGTCGTGCCCGTCCTGGCCGACTTTCGCCACGAAGATGCGCGGTCGCCTGCCTTCGACGTCGGCGAACTCGGCTATCTCGTCGCGCACGGCGCTGAATCCCTCGTGGTCGCCGTATGCGCCGGAGTAGACGCCGGGTACGAGCGCCACCCTGGCCTCGTGCCGCCCCCAGGCCGACTCCAGTGCGCCCGTGATCTCGCCGACCGTTGCGCGCCGGCTCGCGGCCTCGATGGCGGCGGCGAGCAGGTTGCCGCCCGACTCCGCGCAGGCCGACAACCCGGAGAGCGCCGCGTCGACCCCGGCCTGGTCGCGTTTCGACCTGACTTCGACCAGCCGGCGAATCTGCGCGGCCCGCACCTCGGAGTTGTCGATCAGCCGCGCATCGACGGCATCGCTCTCTTGGGGCGGGTACTTGTTCACGCCGACGATCACGTCCTCGCCGCGTTCGACCCGCGCCTGTCGCCGGGCGGAGGACTCCTCGATGCGCCGCATGGGCATCCCCGCCGCGATGGCCCTGGTCATGCCGCCGAACTGCTCCACCTCATCGATCAGGTCGCGGGCGGCTTCCACCATGTCCTGCGTCAGGCGTTCGACGAAATAGCTGCCGCCCAGGGGATCGATCACGCGCGTTATCTCCGTTTCGTCGGCAAGGATCGTCTGGGTGTTGCGCGCTATGCGAGCGGAGAAGGGCGTGGGCAGCGCGATCGCTTCGTCGAAGGAGTTGGTGTGCAGGCTCTGGGTGCCGCCGAGTACGCCCGCCAGGGCTTCCACCGCGGTGCGGACGACATTGTTGTAGGGGTCCTGCGCCTGCAGCGACACGCCGGAGGTCTGGCAGTGCATGCGCAGCATGCTGGACGCCGGGTCGCGCGGCTTGAACCGCTCCATCAGTTCCGTCCAGAGAATGCGCGCGGCGCGCAGCTTGGCGATCTCCATGAAGAAGTTCATGCCGATACAGAAGAAGAACGACAGCCTCGGCGCGAACGCATCGATGTCCTGCCCGGTGCCGAGAGCCGCGCGCACGTACTCGAGGCCGTCGGCCAGGGTGAACGCCAGTTCTTCCACCGCGGTCGCGCCGGCCTCCTGCATGTGGTAGCCGGAGATGGAGATGGAATTGAAGCGCGGCATGTGTTCCGCGCAGTAGCCGATGACGTCGGCGACGATGCGCATGCTCTGGGCGGGCGGGTAGATGTACGTGTTGCGCACCATGAACTCTTTCAGGATGTCGTTCTGGATGGTGCCCGCCAGGTCGCGCCTGGCGACGCCCTGTTCGTCCGCGGCCACGATGTAACCGGCCATCACCGGCAGCACGGCCCCGTTCATGGTCATGGAAACGGACATCTCGTCGAGCGGGATGCCGTCGAACAGGATATTCATGTCCTCCACCGAGTCCACGGCGACGCCCGCCATGCCGACGTCGTCCGCGGCGCGGGGGTGGTCCGAGTCGTAGCCGCGGTGGGTGGCCAGGTCGAAAGCGACGGAAAGCCCTTTCTGGCCGCCCGCAAGGTTGGCCCGGTAGAAGGCGTTCGAGGCCTCGGCGGTGGAGAACCCGGAGTACTGTCGCACCGTCCAGGGCCGATTGGCGTACATCGTGGCCCTGGGCCCCCGCGCGTACGGCGCGATCCCGGGCATCGAATGCAGGTGGCCGACACCGGCGAGGTCCGACGCCGTGTACAGCGGCCTGACGGAAATCCCCTCCGGGCTCGCCCAGGTCAGTTCGTCGAGCGGCCTGCCGCGCAATTCCCGCTCCGCCCTGGCCTTCCAGGCGGACTTGTCGTCGGCTTTGCTGATGGGATGCTCCGCTAACCTGCCGGATTCGATTATACGGTCAGGCATCGCGCCGGCATCGTATCAATTGCCGTCGGGGAGGTGTTTGGTCATGCCAATTCCCGGTTGAACTGGTAGAGCGTTTGGTTCTGTCCATGACAGAGGAGGGGGACGCGGTTTTCGACCCATACATGGGCGTCGGGACAAGCGTGCTCGCGGCGCTGATGCACCGGCGGCACGGCTACGGCTGCGACAATGTGACAGAGTATGTGCAAATTGCCCGCGAGCGCATTGCGGCCTTGAGGTCGGGCACGCTTCGCACGCGTCCGATGAATCGCCCCATCTATGACCCGAGTCTCCCCAACGGGGGGCACTGATGCGAATCGAGTCCAAGTACTCGCACATGAACGGCGAGGAGTACCTCATTGTTCATCAGCCAGAACTGTGGAAAGAAGTTCAAGACGTCGTCGCGAGTGTGGATGCGGGAGCATGCCCATGAAGGAGTTGGAAGCCAGCATGTCATCCGGGGTTCCTTATTTCGAACGTGACCTGTTGAACGTGTTGCGGCAGGGACGGGGAGTGCCGGCGGTACCGCTCATACTTGTCGGGATAGCGCCGTGACCGGGGACACTAACGCAGAGCCCAAGGCCCTGGGCGCGGGTGACCGCGTGGGGCCACTGCTTTTCGGCGCGGGGGCTTTTTTCCACTCACTCCGCTGTCCGGCTCTTCCCGAGCCATCGTACGATCACCGACACGCAGGCTGCGCCAGCGATGAGGCAGATCCACCAGGGCAGGCCGAAACCGGTGGGTATCAGACCCGTGACGATGGAGATGCCGCCGACCGTCAGCGCGTAAGGCAGTTGCGTATGCACGTGCTCGAGGTGATCGCAGGAGGTCGCCGCGGACGACAGGATCGTCGTGTCCGAAATCGGCGAGGCGTGGTCGCCCATGACCGCGCCGGCGAGGACGGCGGAAACCGAGGCGTAGAGCAGGTGGTCCGCGTCGGCGAGGCCCTGCAGCGACGTGCTTGTCCACACCAGCGGAACGACCAGCGGCGTCAGGATTCCCATGGTGCCCCAGCTTGTCCCGGTCGCGAAAGCGGTCACCGCCGCCAGGGCGAATACGACGGTGGGCAGGAGCCGGGCGTCCAGCGCATCGCCCAGGCGGGACGCGAGGAACTCGGCCGTATTCAGTTCCGAGTTGACGCCGGATAGCGCCCATGCCAGGACCAGCACGACGACGGCGTAGAGCATCGACCTCGCGCCGGCGAACCAGGCATCCAACGTCTCGCCCAACGACAGGATGCGTTGACCGAGGCTCAGGATTCCGGCCGTGACGACGCCCGACAGGGTCGCCCAGACGAGCGCGGTGTATACGTCCGCCGCGCCGATGATCTCCGCCAGGCCTGCACCGCTTCCGGCCTTCGCCGCGCCGGTAGCGTACAGGCCACCGAGCATGGCGGCGAGCAGCGCGGCGAACGGCACGTAGGCGTTGAGCGGCCGCGCCGGCTTGTCCGGCTTGGGTTCGGTGTCGGGGTCGTGTACGACCGCCTGTGCGGATGCGACCCCGTGTGCGGCGGCCAGTTCGGCGGTGCGCATCGGGCCGAAGTCCCGGCCGGTAATCGCAATGGACGCGACGAAGCACAGCGTCAGCACCGGGTAGAAGTTGTAGGCGAGGGAGTTAAGAAACACGCCGTAGGCGCTGGCGTCGATCTCCGGGATGTCGCGGATCGCGGCATCGATCAGGCCGAGCTGCAGGCCGATCCAGGTGCTGATCAGCGCCAGCGTGGCGACCGGGGCAGCGGTAGAGTCGACGAGCCAGGCGAGTTTCGCCCGCGATATCCGAAGCGCGTCGGCGACGGGGCGCATCGTCTTGCCGACGACGAGGGTGTTGGCGTAGTCGTCGAAGAAGAGCGCAATGCCCATGGCGAAGGTCGCCAACTGGCCGCGCCGCACCGTGTTCGCCCACGCGGTGACCCTTTGCACGATGCCGTGGACGCCGCCGTTGCGAGAGACCACACCGACCATGCCGCCAAGCATGAGAGTCGAAACGACCAGGGCGGCGTGCCCCGCATCGGCGACCGCGCCCACCGCGTGTTCGGAAGCCGCGTCGAGCATTCCCTGGAAAATACCGGACGCCGAAGGGCCGGCGATGAGGAACGCGCCGACCCATACGCCGGCGAACAGCGCCAGTATGACCTGTCGCAGGGCGGCGGCCAGGACGAGCGCGACGAGGGTGGGCAGCACCGAGAGCCAGCCGGGGTTCCCGCTGCGGGAAGCGGCGACGGTGTCCGAGAGGTCGGAGCTGACGCTCCCCCAGGCGTCACCGGCGCCGAGCAGCGCGAGCGTCACTCCAATGACGGGCGCGAACCCTCGCGCGGCATGAAACGCCGTCACCGGTCGACGACCGCCGGCCTTCCGGGCGTGCGCTGCGGGTTATAGCTGAACGTTTTGGAGCTGCGACACGCCGCGCTCGATCTTGTCGAGGTAACGCATGCCGGCGTTGTGCCAGAGCGCGCTGCCTCGCGTAGAGGGGCCGACGTTGTAGGACTTCAAGGCGCAGAAGTGGTCGCGCACCGATGACGAGAAGTGGCTGTAGCCAGGGACGCCGCTGACATCGCCGCACTGGTCGCGGAAGCGGCTCAGGATCTGTGCGCCGCAGTGGATGTTCTGTTCCGGGTCGTTCAGGTTGCCGCCGCAGAAGGACTGCCAGTAGTTGCTCCGTATCTGGGCTGGACCGATGGCGCCCATCGACGATTGCACCGCCTTGCGGAAACTGCTCTCGGCGAATACCAGGCTTGCGAGGAGTTCCGGCGGCAGGTCTTGCTGGAGCGCGCCTTCAAGGATCCAGCCCGAGAACTCGATCGCCCGCGGTGCGCTGACGTCGAAAGCCTGTTGGATTTTCTCGGCGAAGATCAGACGCTCCATCTCCCATGTCATGGACGGACGGCTTGGCGCTGGAATGGCGAAAGGCTGCAAGCCGTAATCGGGCCCCGGGGAGTGTGCGGGAGCGGCGAGCGCCAGGATGATCGCTGCGGAGGCAGGAACACCTGCCCTTGGAAATCCTATTAGCTTTCCGGCAGTTACCGTCCTGATGCGACCCAACTTTTTCAACATCGATAGAAAATGAAGAAATAGTGGAGGGGGCGCGTATTGTTCCTTCATTTTCGAAAACGTCAAGTGTTTTTTTGCGCATTGGATTCGGCCAAACTCGGTCGGACTGACGCGGATGGCCGTCAGGCGCGCCGTTTTTCGTCCCCCGCCGGAGCCCCGTCTACGCCGTGAGTTCCGCGATGATTCGCGCCTGATCGTCGTTCGGCAGGTTCGCGTACGCGGCCGAGGTGCGATCAACGATGTCGCCATAGCGGGCGAGGAGCCGTTCCGCGATTTCTTCCGGCGGACCGACGATGCCGAACGCGCCGACCATGTCGTCCGTGACGAGGGCACCCATCTCCGTCCACCGGCCCTGTTTCGACATCGCGTTGAGTTCGCCCTGCAGTTCGCCGGCGCCGATGCTGTCGAGCACGGGTCTGTACGCGGGGGTGGAGCCGTAGAAGGCGATCTGCTGCCTGGCCGCCGCGCTCGCCCGGGTCATTTCCTGCTCGTCGCGTCCCGTGACGACGAAGCACGGGTAACTGATTTCGAAGTCCGAACGCCGCTTTCCGGCCTTGGCGAATCCGCGCTCGAGGGCGGGAACCGTCGTCTCGCGGATGTACTTCTCCGTCGTGAAGGGATGCACGATGATCCCGTCCGCCACCTCGCCGGCGACCTCCGTCATCAGCGGGCCCACCGCCGCGAGGAACACGCGCGGTGGCCCGAACTCGGTGTTGTCCGGGGTAAAGAACGGCGTCATGAGCGTATGCGCGTAGAACCTGCCGGTGAACTGCAGTGGTGCGCCTTCATGCCAGGTCGCCCAGATTGCGCGCAGGGCGAGAATGAACTCCCGCATTCGCGCCGCGGGCTGCGACCACGGCATGCTGAAACGTTTCGTGATGTGCGCCCGGATCTGCGAGCCGAGCCCGAGCACGAACCGTCCCCCGGAGGCGGCGTTCAGGTCATGGCCGACATGGGCGAGCGTCATGGGCGAACGCGCGAAGGCGACGGCGATGCTCGTCCCGATGTCGACCCGCGACGTGGCCTGCGCGGCTGCCGCGAGAGGCAGGAACGGATCGTGTCCGGTCTCCGCGGTGAACACGCCGCTCATGCCCCTCTCTTCCAGTTCCCGCGCCTCGGCGCCGGCCCTGTCCAGCTTCCACCCGATGCTGCCGTCAACCTTCATGCCTCCTCCTCGAGTTCTGATCGCAAATCCATCTACGCCGGGAGCCCCTGGCTCATTAGGCCGCGAGCAGCAGTCCCGCCTCTTCCGAGTTGGGATCGCATGTTGGATGCCGTTGTCATGGTGCCTGCCCCCGGGTCTCTTCCCGCGGCGGATACTCCGCGCGCGTTTCGAACAATATTGCCGCGTGCCCGCAACCATGCCAACAGGTGTCCCAGGCGGCTCGCCAGCGGTTTCCATTCTCCGGTCGCTTGCAACCCTGGCCGAGATAGACCATTTTCGCGCCTTGTCCGAACAGGGGCCCGGGGGTGTCGGGGGATGATCAAGACGATTGCCGTCATCGAAGGCGACGACGCCGCGCCGGAGGCAGTCCGTCCGACAATCGAACTCCTCGGGCAGCTCAACATCGGCCTCGAATTTGTCCATCCGGCCGTTGGCGAGGCGGCGGAGAGGGAGACGGGAAGCGCCTTCCCGGAAGCGTCGAAGCAAATGATCGACGATGCCGATACGACGTTTTTCGGCTCCACCAGCGGCAACACCGGCACCGCGCTGCGGTACCTGCGCTGGGGCAAGCAGACCTACGCCAACGTCCGTCCCTGCCTGCACCTGCCGGGCTGCGCCAGCCCGCTCAAGGACCCGGACGGCATCGACTTCGTGATCGTGCGCGAGAACCTCGAAGACCTGTACGTAGGCTGCGAGGGACCGATCGGCGATCTCGCCCCGCTTGGACTCGTCGGCCGGACCGTGCGGCGCCCCGTGCATGAACTGGGCGAGGGCAAGTATGCGATCAAGATCATTACCCGGGAGGCGACGGAGCGCGTCGTCCGGTTCGCCTTCGGCCTGGCGGCCAAGCGCCGCAACCACCTCACCTGCGCGACCAAGCACAACATGCTGCGGGGCAGCGACGGGTTCTTTCTCGACGTGGCCCGCGAAGTCGCCGCCGAACATCCGGACGTCGAGTTCGACGCGTTCATCGTCGACGACTTCGCCTGCCGCATGATCCGCGAACCGAAACGGTTCGACGTGGTGGTCATGCCGAACCTGTATGGCGACATCCTCTCGGACGCCGCCGGAGGCCTGCTCGGCAGCCTGGGGCTCGCGGCGAGCGGGTGTTTCGGGGACGACTATGCGTACTTCGAACCCGCGCACGGCACCGCGCCCGACATCGCCGGACGCAACATCATCAACCCGACGGCGACGCTCCTGAGCGCGAGCATGATGCTCGATCACCTGGGATTCGCGCGGGAAGCCCATCGCTTGAGGGACGCGTTGCTTCGGGTCTACGCGGCTGCCCGAGATGCCGGGACTCCGGATACGCTCACCCCGGACCAGGGGGGCAACGCGACGACGACTGAATTCTGCGCAGCGGTGACGGCCGCCCTGTGACACCCTGGTGGGAAGCCCATCCGGGCAACGGACCGTTCCTGTTGCTGGTACACGGCTTTCTGTGCAGCCGCGCGCAGTGGACGCCCAACCTCGAAGCCCTGGGTGCAGTGTGCCGTCCGGTCGTCGTCGAGCTGTACGGTCATGGCCGCTCGCCGAGCCCGGAAGACGTCCGCGCCTATGCGCCGGCGTCCTACGTTCGTGCCCTGGACGCCATTCGTGCCGAACTGGGCGCCGAATCCTGGTTCGTCGGCGGGGGATCTCTCGGGGGCGCGCTGGCGCTGCGCTATGCCCTGAGCCGTCCGGAAGTCGTTCGAGGGGTCATCTTCACCAACTCCATGGCCGCGTTCGCGCCCACGGACCAGGTCGACCAGCGGTTGCGGGAAGGCGCGCGCTCGGCCGAGCGGGTCCGGATGGGAGGGATGCAGGAGATAGATCGGATACGGGTCCACCCGAGGCATGCCCGGCGCCTGCCGAAGGAGATTCACGAGGCGTTGCTGGAAGATGCCCGGCAGCTTGACACCGGGGGCGTCGCCAACACCGTGCGCTGCACCACGCCCAGGGCATCCGTGCGCGACGATCTGGGTGCCGTACGCGCGCCCGCGCTGCTCGCCTGCGGGCGCTTCGAAAGGCGCTTCCGGCCGCACCGCGACTTCGCCGCCGCCAGGATGCCCGATCTTGCCGTGGTCGACATGGACGCCGGGCATGCGGTGAACATGCAGGCTGCCGGCCAGTTCAACCGCGCCGTAATCGACTTCCTGTCGGATTCCGTGAGAACCTTGAACCAAAGAGGTGGCCCGTGGGGCACCGACATGACGGCATCGACCGTCCGATAGAGGCCACGTGACGCATATCGTCGACACGCTGATCGAGGAGCGCGCTTCGCGGTTGATGCGTCATCCGCTGGTCTGGCGCCTGATCATGCGGACGCTCCACCGCGCGCTCGGCTACGAAGAAGCCGTGGCGATGGCCGACACCATCGCTTCGATGTCCGGTGCCGAGGTGTTCGACTACATGAGCGATTTGCTGGCGCTGGATGTCACCGTGGACGGCCTGGACGAAGTCCCGGACCGGGGCTCGGCGGTCGTCATGCCGAATCATCCGACCGGCGTCGCCGATGGTGTCGTCGTCTACGACGCGCTGAAGCGGGTGCGGGAGGACATCGTGTTCTTCGCCAATCGGGACGCGCTCAGGGTCTCTCCCGGAATGGAGGACATGATCATCCCGGTGGAGTGGGTCGAGGAGAAGCGCACCCTCACCAGGCAACGCGAAACGTTGCGAGCGGCAGCGGCGGCTTTTCGCCGGCAACGGCTCATCGTCCTGTTCCCCTCGGGACGCCTCGCGCGGCCCAGCGTCCAGGGCCTGATGGAACGGCCGTGGCAGACGACCGCGATCAGCCTGGCCAAGAAGCACAGCGCTCCGGTCGTCCCCATGCACATCCGGGGCCACAACTCGTGGTTGTTCTATCTCTTCTGGCTTCTGCACGACGAACTGCGCGACATCACGCTGTTTCGCGAGCTGTTGAACAAGGAAGAGGCGGCCTACGAAGTCCGCATCGGCGAGATGTTCGAACCCGAGGGCGACGTGAAGGCGCTGACCGAAGACCTGCGCCGGTTTGTCACCGAGCAGATGCCGAGGGGCGCTCGAACCTGGCGTGGAATGGAGCAGCAGTCGAGCGCGAGCCTGTCGTCCGGTTGAACCGGCAGAATTTCGGATTTTCTGGATGAAGAAGCAATGATCGATACGCCATACCGGTCAGCAGGGATCAATGATGTCGCAGGGTCGGTGTTGCTTTTTGCCCTCTGGCTGTGCCCCGCTGCGGCGGTAGCCGAGTCGTATTCGCCCAACGTCGATGACGCGTACCCGGACAACGTCTACTGGGGCGACACGCACCTGCACTCTTATCTTTCCGGCGACGCCTTCGCGCTGGGATCCAGGCTCACGCCGGATGACGCCTATCGTTTCGCGAAAGGCGAAACCGTGCAGTCGACGAGCGGCCAGCCAGCGCGCCTGCGCCGGGCGCTGGACTTCCTGATGGTGTCGGATCACGCGGAGAACCTCGGCGTCCTGCCGCGCCTGGCCGAGAGTCCCGCGCTATTGCCGGAGTCGGAAAACGCCGCGAGCACGGCGCAACTGATCGCCGGCCTGCCGCCGGTGCGCGATGTCCTGAACGCGCCGACGGCCGAGGCGTTCGAGTCCATGGGACGTCCGCTCGGCCAGGCGAAGGTCGCCTGGTTGAAGGACTACGCCATCGGCGAGGACTTTCGACGGGACCTGTGGAGCGAAGTGGTCCGCGTCGCGGAGAAGCACAACGATCCGGGCACGTTCACTACCTTCGCCGGCTACGAATGGTCGGCCAGGGGGCCCGGGGAGGGATACTCCACGATCCATCGAAACGTTCTCTACGGAGACGGGCCCGAGTTGACGGTACAGACGTGGCCGTTCTCGAGCTACGACAGCAACGACCCGGAAGATCTCTGGGCCTACTTCGCGGACTACGAAGAGCGTTTCGGCGGAAACGTGATCTCCATTCCGCACAATGCCAATCTCAGCCGTGGCCGGATGTTCAGCCCGGGGGACTACCGGGGCGCGCCGCTGACTCCCGCCTACGCGCGCAGCCGGGCGCGGTTCGAACCCGTTGTCGAAGTGACGCAGTTCAAGGGCGACAGCGAGACGCACCCGCTCGTCTCGCCGAACGATCCTTTCGCGGATTTCGAGAGTTGGTCAGCAAGGTCGGCGCTTGCCGCGACTGAGGCAATGTCGAAGGAAGTGGCCGCTGCGCAGTCCTACGTCCGGCCGGCGCTCGGCCTCGGCCTGGAGCTCGGCCGTGAGCTGGGGGTGAATCCGTTCAAGTTCGGCATGATCGGCAGCACCGACTCCCACACCGGCCTCGCCACGGCGGACGAGGACAATTTCTGGGGCAAGATGGGAAAGGACGAACCGAACCGCTACCGGTCGTCGTTGAATTCGTCCTATGCCGCGGCGGGTTGTGCGGCGGTCTGGGCGCGCGAGAATACGCGACAGGCGCTTTTCGCCGCCTTCAAGCGCCGCGAAGTGTATGCCACCACCGGCCCCCGCATGACCGTGCGCTTCTTTGCGGGCTGGGGCTTTGATGCCGGCGATGCCGCGAGCCCGCGCCTCGCGGCCGCGGGTTATCGCAAGGGCGTTCCCATGGGCGGGGATCTGGCCCGCGCGCCCGAGGGGAGGGCGCCGACCTTCCTGGTGCGCGCGGTGAAGGATCCCGACGGCGCCAACCTGGACCGGGTGCAGGTCGTGAAGGGCTGGCGCGACGGCGCGGGGGAGACCTCTGAACGCGTGTACGACGTGGCGCTCTCGGATGGCCGGGCGCCGGGCACGGACGCGCAGCCGGCGGACCTGGTGGGTAGCACGGTAGATGTCGAGAATGCCGCCTACTCGAACAGCATCGGCGCGGTTGAACTGAGTACCGTATGGCGCGATCCCGACTTCGATCCGGAAGCACCGGCGTTCTATTACGTGCGCGTCCTGCAGATTCCGACACCGCGCTGGACGGTGTACGACGCCAGGCACTATGGAGTGGATGTCTCCGAGATCCCGGAGCAACAGCCCCTGGTGATCCAGGAGAGAGCCTACACCTCGCCCATCTGGTATACGCCACAGTGACGATGCCCGACCCGGGCGAGCGACCCGGGCTGCCGATCTCTCCAGCGTTCCAGGCCAACGGGCCGACGCGGCAATGATCGCAGGCAATGTCCGCGTAATGCCGCGCGGCCTGTGGCGTCACGTCGTTGTTGTTCGCATCGCGCCATGGGAGCGGCGCGCGCGAGGCTTGTTCGGCGTCGGGCTGCTGGCACTGATCTGGACCGTATGCGCGGAAAGAGTGGCGCACGCTGCAAGCGAGGCGGCCAGCGCGGAAACATCGGACCAACTTGTCGAGGTCGTGGTCACCGTTGGTACGCGCGCGAAGGCGCGCGCCGCCGCCGACACTGCGGTGCCGGTGGATGTGTTCGACCGCGAGCAGTTGGAAAGCGTCAATTCCTCCGACCTCGTGGATGTCCTGAACGACATCGTTCCTTCCTTCAGCGTTCGCCGACAGCCGATTTCCGACGGCGCCTCCTTCATTCGCCCGGTGCATTTGCGGGGCCTCGACTCCCATCACATGCTGGTCCTCGTCGACGGGAAACGGCGGCATCGCTCGGCGCTGATGCAACTTGGAGGCTTCGGTGCGCACGGCGTGGATGTCGGCAGCATCCCCTCCATCGCCGTCGAGGCGGTGGAGGTGCTGCGGGACGGCGCGGCGGCGCAATACGGGTCCGACGCCATCGCCGGGGTCATGAACTTCAGGCTGAAGAGGTACGACTCCGGGTTCGATGTCCGTGCCCGCGCCGGGGGATATGCGCGGGGCGACGGCGAGGAGCTGGCCCTGGAAGCGAACGTGGGCTTTCCCCTGGGTGCGGCCGGCTTCCTCAATGTGAGCGGGCAGTTCTCTGATGCGGCGCCCACGAGCCGCTCACAGCCCTACGACATCGCCATCGGGAATTCGGGCATCACGCCGCTCGAGGCGACCGGCAGTCGGCTGACTGTCGACGGCGTCACGTATTTCGGCCCGGATGCCCTGACCTGCACCTATTCGCCTGGCGGCGACCTGTTGCAGGCCGCGCTCGGCAGCGACGGCATTCCGGACGACCTCGATACGCGCTTCGCCGACAACTTCCACCTCGTCGGAGGGGACCGGCGCTTCCCGAGCCCCGCGCAGGTCTGGGGCCAGCCGGAGCGCCGCCAGGGCATCGTCGTCGCCAATGCCGAACTGCCGGTACTGGTGCCGGTGCGGATGCCGGAGACCGCGCCCGCGCTGTCCGCTGCGCTCTATGGGTTTGCCAGTTACTCGACCAAGGACCAGACCGGTGGTTTCTTCTATCGGCGGCCCGGCGTCAGCCAGTTGCTGCCCGTGCGGCTCGAGGACGGTTCCATCTACGATCCCAGGGCGACGCTTTACCCGGCAGGTTTCACGCCCCAGTTCGCGGGCGACGTGACGGACTACGCCGTCCGGGGAGGTTTTCGCGGTGAGCGCCGGCGCGTTCGGTCATTCGACCTGACCTTCGACTTCTCGGTCAGCTACGGCGGCAACGAAATCCGCTACAGCATCGCCAACACCATGAATCCCTCCATGGGACCGCAATCCCCGACGCGGTTTCGCCCAGGCACGCTTGTCAATGACGAGTACGCGGCGAATGCCGACTTCGTCATCACCTGGCAAACGGGCCTTGCGAGCCCGCTCAACGTCGCTTTCGGCTTCGAGCAACGCAGGGAGGGCTATGCGATAGAGGCTGGCGACCCGCCGTCCTACGAGGTCGGACCCTTCGCCCGCCCGGACCCGTTCAACTTCGAGATCACCCAGGCGGAAGTCGACGCCGATGGCAACGATGACCTGACCGTCGTGGAGTGCCGCATTCCCGGCTTCGAGGCCATCGGCGCCCTTTGCCCCGACGGCGACCCCGTCAACAACGCCCTGCCCATAGGTTCGAACGGTTTTCCGGGGTATCCGCCGTTGTTCACCTCGGATCTTGACCGGGACAGCTACGCGGGCTATCTCGATCTCGAGGTGGATCTCGCCGAGCATTGGCTGGCCGACTTCGCGGCACGTTACGAGGACTTCTCGGACTTCGGCAACGTCGGCATCTGGAAGCTGGCGACCCGGTACCGCCTGACGGATGATCTAAAGGTGCGCGGCTCCCTGGGCTCCGGATTCCGCGCACCGACGCCGGGCCAGATCTCCACCACGAACGTGTCGACGCGGATCGATCCGAGCGGCTTTCCGAGAGCCGAGGGCGTGTTTCCACCGGCGCATCCCGCCGCCGCGCTGTTCGGCGGCCTGCCGCTCGATGCCGAGCACTCCCACTCCTGGACCCTGGGTGCGGCCGCCAGTATCTTCGAAGGCCTCGACCTGACGGTTGACCTCTATCGCATCCGCCTCGACAGCCGCATCGTGCTGTCCTCCCAGTTCTCGGTCGGACCCGGGGATGCGGCGCGCCTCGTCGCACTCGGCGTTCCCGGCGCGAGCGACATAGCGCAGGTGCGTTTCTTCACCAACGATGTGGACACCCGAACCCGGGGCATCGACGTGGTCGCGGTGTGGCGCACCGACTGGAGTCTCGGCAGCACTTCATTGCAGGCGGCAGTGAACTTCAACCGCACGGACTTCACGCGCCGCGGCGACCACGTGGATGCGGAGGCGGAACATGACATCGAAAGGGGCGCGCCGGACGCAAGCGGCGTGGTCACCGTGACCCACACCCGGAACCGCCTCGACCTGCTGCTGCGCGCGCGGTACTACGGAGCCTACGAGAACAGCCTGGACGCAAGCCTCGCGACGGTCCAGGGATTCTCTCGCGAAGTCATGGTGGACGTGGAGGCGACCTGGTCATTCCGGGACCGGTATGCTGTCAAGCTTGGCGCGCAGAACCTCTTCGACAACTACCCGGACCCCGGCGAGTTCGAAACCTGCTGCGGCCGCATCTACCGCAGCGACTCCGTGCCGCCCTGGCAAGGCGCGCTGGTTTACCTGCAGGCGAGCGTCTCGTCGCGCTGACGAAGGATGGCGTTACCCGATGTCGCCGGAGAAGAACTGGAGGTCGGCAGTGTCCGATCTCCCCTCCGGCTTGATGGAACGACCTCGGCAAACCTCCGCGATCAGGCCGCCCCTGGGCGCGAGATATCCTTCAATAGAACTGCTGGCAGTCGCTCCAATCGCTCACTTCGCGGATTCACTTCGAATCCCCCGGATTCCAACGCCGTCACGCCAAGCAATGGTTCGATACCGTCGTCGCCGTAGATGATCGTCCCGCCGACTCTCTCGCCTTCGAATTCGATCTCGGCTACCGTTATGTCCAAGGCGGCGCGTCGGCCGTCGGCAAGGGTGTATTCCCGACTGCCTCTTGGGACGAGTCCGATTGCTTCGAGATGAGACCGTGGCACGAGGGAGTCGAAAGCGCCCGTATCGACCAGGAACGCGCCGGTCCAGGTTCTGTGCGGCTCGGCCGGATTGCGGATGGTAACGTCAACGTAGGTCGCGCCCATCGTAGGCTCCCCGATTCTCAATCGTTTCCGAATCGGCAGGATATGTGAAACCGTAAATCGGCAAAAGTCGCGATTGGCTTCGATTCGCGTGCGTAATGACCAATGCCTCGCGTCCGCTGTGGCCTCGTCTACCGCACCGATTCCGTGCCACGCCAGCGCCACGGGTCGGTTGTCGCTCGGAGCGTGCGCCGCGGGATTTGGCTTAAGCGCGCTCGAGGGACGCACTGATCGGATGTACACACTGGGGCGTTTCGTCGCCGCAGCTGGCGATGATCTCCATCGCTTCGGCTTCCACGACCCGTATGCGGCGTTCGCCGTTCTGCGTTCGAACGACCACCTCGCCCGATTCGCAGCCGACCAGCTCCAGCATTTCCTCGTCCAGCGCCATCTCCGCCGCCTGCGCGTGGGCGGGCAGAGCGGACCGGCCCCGAACGTGGTCCCGCGCCAGCCGGCCCGCTTCGACGTCCTCGACGAATCGGGGCACGGCTTCGGGCCGCACGCGGCCGTACAGCACTCCCTGCGGCAGGGTCAGGACGTTCGGCGCGAACCGGTGCCCGCCGACATGGGTCGTCTGCCAGGCCCGCTCGCCCACGAGTTCACGCAGCCTCGCGTACGCCGGCAGCCCGAAGCGGGCGCAGCAGAGGTCGCGCTGGCCGTTGGTGCAGACGAAGTACTGTGACCCTTCGACACGCGGCATGGATTGGTTTCCCAGATCAGTAGCGAGGTCCAGATCCGTGACCGCGCCGTAGCCATCGATCTCCGCGCGGTACAGGCCTTCCGCCGTGCCTGCGAAGAACGTGGTCTGCTCGCGATCGAGTTCGGGCTGCCTGATGAACTGCAGTCGGGGTTGCAGGCCCCGGTCGGTCACCGACGCCATCTGCCGGCCGAGCCAGGCCGTGACCTCCGCCGGCAGGTCGTTGTCGGTGACGGCCTTGGCGCGCCACGTCGGGTTGTATTCGAGCAGCAACCAGACGTCGACGCGGGCGGCGGTACCGGCGAGGGGCTCGCCGGCGGCGAGGGAAAGCTCGGAGCAGTAGCGGCGCGGACTCACGGTTGAACTCGCCCGGGGTTTACGCCGCTGGATGCACCGCGACGACCAAGTGCGGCGGCTACATGGTCAATATGCGAACGGTAGTCCAAGGCGGCGTCCTGAAGTCAGTTCTACTTGACCTTCGGCATGACCTCGTCGGCCATGAGTTGCATGGTCTGGACGACGTCTTCGCGGGAGAGTGTTCGTCCCATCCAGGTGCACATGATCTCGTCGGCGCCGAAATCCTCCTCGAGTTCGTGGATGCGATCCACCACCTCCGGCGGCGTTCCGACCAGGTTGGATCCCCTCTCGGGACCGCCCTGTCTGGGGCTCTGTCCTCGTGCTGCCATTCTTTCCGCGCGCGCCCGGTCGGCGGCTTCCCGGATGCGGTCAACCTCCGCCTGTGACGCCGACACGTGGGCTGTGATTCGAATCACCACCCTGGGCTTTCCGGGATTGTCCGCGTCCTTCCAGGCCTGGCGGTAGTTCGCCACGTCCTGCTTCAGCACGGCGTCGCCGCGCTCGTTGTGCGAACTGCCCCCGCCAATGGCGATGCAATAGCCGCTTTTCCCCATGGGAATGAAGTTCTGCTGGCTGTCCAGCGGCAGCAGGATCTGCGGATGGGGCTGCTGCACGGGCTTCGGGTTGATGCGCGAAACCCCGGGCAGCGGGGGGTAGTTGAAGAACTCGCCCTCGTAGCCGGAAAACTGGTCCTCCGTCCAGACCTTTTTCATGACGTCCAGGTACTCGAGGAAGTGTCTCTGGCGCCGCGGATCTCCGGTGGTATTGCCTCCCGCGCCGTAGATGAAGCGGCCGTTGCTGACCTGGTCGATGATGGCGATCTGCTCGGCGACGTTGATGGGGTTCGCCTGCGGCAGGTTATCGAACACGTACTTGTAGCGCTCTCCCGCCTGGCCCCTGCGGTCTATCCTGGAGCCACCTTCCCGTACGTTGGTCTCGAACTTTTCTCCGGGTGCCCGCAGGTGCGGGAGGTGCACGGCGGTGCCGATCCTGATCCTGCTCGTCACCGCGGCGATCGCCGGCGCTATCTGCAGCGGTTGAATGCCCCCCAGAGGGACGCCTCCAACCCACACCGAGTCCATTCCGATCTCGTCGGCGGCGGCGACCTCTTTCAGGTTGGCGGCATAGCCCTCCGTGACTGACTCGTCCGGTTTCGGCCCCCAGAAAGTCAAATACCCAATGTCCATGAAACCCCCTCCTTGGTCTCATTCTACCCCGTGAAACGCACTCGCGTTTTGGAGTTGGCCTTCGTCGCGTCTCAGGCTTTCATGGCGCGAGCGCGGCGCGGATCCTGGCGGCGTTCGCGGCCAGTTCATCGGCGTCCGCCATGGTTCGCGCGTGGAAGGTCAGCCCTTCGCCCGCGTAGCGCGGTATCACGTGGAAATGGATGTGGAACACGGTCTGTCCCGCATCAACCCCGTTCAGTTGCGCGATCATCAGCCCCGCCGGATTGAGCGCGGTTTTCACCGCCCTGGCTACGCGCCGCGTGGTCGCGGTGAGGTGCGCGAGCCCTTCGTCGCTCAAATCGAAGATGTTCTCCGCAGGTTCGCGCGGAATGATGAGCGTATGGCCGGGACTCTGCGGCATCAGGTCCATGAACGCGAAACAGTGTTCCTCGTCGAGCACCACGTGGGCGTTCGCTTCGCCCCGCAGGATCTTGGCGAAGATATTGTCAGGGTCGTAAGCCATCGGGGCATCGTATCAGTCTGTTGGCGGTCCCGATAGCAATAGTCTTGTCCAACGCGAGATGAGCCTAAAGCTGAGATGCGATTCCAACGCAAAGTGAG
>JAPOYI010000107.1 GCA_026706665.1 Gammaproteobacteria bacterium
GGTGTTCTTGCCGTGGCATCCATGGTGTTCTTTCGGCGCAAGCTCTACGACCGGCTGCGTGGCGGTGCGCAGGGATTCGACAACTCGACGGTGGGCGAGGTGGTCGAAGTCGCGGAAGACGTGCCGGCCGGCGGCAGAACCCGCGTAGCCATGCGGGGCAGCGAGTGGACCGCCACCAACGTGGGGACGGTGGCGATAGGCGCCGGTACACAGGCCCGGATAGTGGGCTTGAGTGGCGCAGCGGTGAATATCGTGGCGATGTCTGCGGATTCGTCTGACGGCTAGGGATTTGAGGAAGTCATGGGATTTTTTGATTCAGGATTGATCGTCGCCATCGTGGTGGCGGTACTGGCCATCATTGTCGTCATCAAGACGGCGGTGATCGTGCCCCAGCAAGGGGCTTACGTGGTGGAGAACCTCGGCAAGTTCTCGCGGACGCTGACAGCGGGATTCCACATCCTGATCCCGTTTCTCGACAGGGTGGCGTACAGGCACTCGCTCAAGGAACAGGCCATCGATGTCGAAGAGCAGATCTGCATCACGTCGGACAACGTGCAGGTTGGCGTGGATGGAGTCCTCTACCTGCAGGTCATGGATGCGCGCAACGCGTCATACGGCATCGGGGACTACCTGTTCGCGATCGCGCAACTCGCGCAGACGACGTTGCGTAGCGAGATCGGCCGGATCGAACTGGACAAGACCTTCGAGGAACGCAGCCACATAAACCTGCGTGTCGTCGAGGAACTCGACCAGGCTTCGGAACCCTGGGGTGTAAAGGTCCTCCGCTACGAGATCAAGAACATCAATCCGCCCAGGGACGTGGTATCCGCCATGGAGAAGCAGATGCGCGCCGAGCGTGAGAAACGTGCGACGGTACTGCAGTCCGAAGGCGACCGGGATGCGAAGATCAACGAGGCCGAGGGCGAGAAACAGCGCGTCATCAAGGAGTCGGAAGCGGTCAAGGAGCAGCAGATCAACGAGGCGCAGGGCGAGGCCGCAGCCATTCTTGCGATCGCGGAGGCCACCGCCGAGGGATTGCGGAAAGTTGCCGATGCGCTGGCCAGCGAAGGCGGCGACAAGGCCATGCAGCTTCGCGTCGCGGAGGACTACCTGGAACGCTTCGGCAACCTGGCCAAGGAAGGCAATACTCTGATCGTGCCCGCGAACTTGAGCGACGTCTCGTCGATGATCGGCGCCGCCACCAACGTGCTGACGACCCTGCGGCCGCCGAGCGGTACGACGACCGGCTAGATGTGCTCCACGTCCACCGCCTTGCCCGTGGCGGCGGATTCGTACAGGGCGAGGATCGCCGCCATGTTGCGCAGCGCGTCGTCCGGCGGAAACTCGGGCTCCTTGCCCGTGAGCACGCACTCGGAGAACTCGTCGAGCTGCACCTCGAAGCGATTGCTGCTGGTCATCGGCATGATTTGCGGCTCGTCGTCACCCCGCGTGATGGTTACGGGCGCCGTCTCCCTGAAGGCGCCGTTCACGGAAATCGTGCCTTGGGTTCCGACCGCGTCGAACACGATCCGTCGCGGGCCGTCGAAACTGCACCAGATGTGGCCGACCGCGTCGTTCGGGAACCGCAACAGGCCGCTCAGCGTAGTGTCGACTTCGACTCCGCTGCGCTTGCGGTCGAATGCCATCGCCGATACCGGTTCCATGCCCATCGCGTAGCGCACTGCGTACACGGCGTAGCATCCGACATCCATCAGGCTGCCACCGGCCAAGGGCTTGCTGAGGCGAATGTCGTCAGGTCTGTTCATCCTGAAGGCAAGACTGGACTCGAGGTAGGTGACCTCGCCGATCTCGCCAATTGCGATGAGGTGGCGCACGGTTCGACTTTGCTGGGTCCAGCGCGGCGTGAACGCCTCGACCAGCACCACGTTGTTCGCTTCTGCCGCGGCCTTCATCTCTCTGGCTTCCGCCATGGTCGCGGACAAGGGCTTTTCGCACAGGATGTGCTTGCCCGCTTCGGCTGCCTTGATGGTCCACTCGTGGTGCATGGAGTTCGGCAGCGTGTTTATGACGGCGTCGATCTCGTCGCTCTCGATCATCTCCTGGTAGCTGCCGAACGCCAATGGAATGCCGTGCTCCCGTGCCGCCGCGCGGGCGGTCTCGAGGTTGCGGCTGCTGACGGCAACGATCTCGGAGTGGAGCGAGTCGTTGGCGGCGGGTACGTGGGCTGAGAACCCTATTCGCGCCGTGCTGATGAGTCCGTATCTGACCGTATCTGCCATCTCTTCGTTCCTCCCTGGTGCTGTCTATGTTCAGTGCGCTACGAGTTGTGCTGCTTGTCCACGACATTGATCATCGGCTCGCCCGCCCGGTAGCGCCGCAGGTTCTCGATGAAGACCCCGGCGAGACGGTCATTGTAGTGCGGCGTGGAATGCGAGTAGTGCGAACTGATCAGGACATTTTCCATGTCCCAGAGCGGCGAATCCGGCGGCAGCGGCTCGCGCTCGAACACGTCGAGGCCCGCGCCCCCTATCCAACCCTCCTTAAGGGCCCGGACCAGAACCTTCTCCTGCACCAGCGCGCCTCGGGCGATGTTGATCAAACAGGCCGTGTCCTTCATGGCCCTTAGTTCGGGTTCGCCGATCAGGCCGCGCGTCCTGGACGTGAGCGCGCTGGCGAGGACCACCCAGTCGGACACCTCCAGCAACTCCATGAGTCCGTCGGGGCCGAGCATGCGGTCTACGTGCGGCGAGCTGCGAGTGGGGTCGCGTCTCAAGCCCAGCACGCGCATGTTGAGTCCGCGTGCCTTCTCCGCCGTCTTCTCGCCGATGGCGCCCAAGCCGACGACTCCCATCGTGCTCCCGTCGACCTCGGCCAGCCGTTCGCCCCGGTACCACTCGTGATCGACCTGCGACCTGGTAAAGCGGGGAATCTGGCGGGACAACGCGAACATCATGGCCAACACATGCTCGGCGATGGGGATCGCGGCGACGCCGGATCCGTTCGTGACCACGACGTCGCTGTTTGCGATTTCGGGAGAACGGATCAGCCAGTCGTTTCCCGCCCCTCCGGTCTGGATCCAGCGCAGCCGCGGCATCGAGGCCAGGTCCAGGTGGTCCGAGCCCTGTACCCCGGCGATCACTTCGACCGTGGACTCCAGTTCGGCGCGGCGGACACGCCACTCGTCGCGGCCGTTGATCCTTACGACCTCGGCCCCGGGCGCGGCGGCCCGGATGGCCTCCAGGTGCCGGTCCTCCAGGCGAAGGGCGACGATGATCGTGCCGAGTTTCTGGCCAGGCATACGGGACTCTCGGGGAAAACTCCGGGACATTCTCGCACGAGATAGAGAATCCGCACCTCGACCACGCCTGATCGGATGCGATTCCGGCAGCGAGTTCGCATACGGCGTGTCCCGCCCGATATGCTTAAGCGTTACCGACATCGGCCCGCCTTATGATCGTCAGTCGCCTTCTTATCGGCACGTATACGCCTCGTGAACCCGAGCCTGGTGGATCGAGGGGCATTTACGAAGCGACGTTCGATGACGTGACTGGGGAGTTCACGGTGCGCGGGCTCGCGGCCGAGGCGCAGAGCCCGGCGTTTCTGACCCAATACGGCAAGTTCGTCTATTCGGTGAACGAACTGGACCCGGGGCGTGTGTCGGCGTTCGCTTTGACCGACGACGGACTTGCGTTCCTGAACACCGTTCCTACGGACGGCACCTACCCATGTCACGTGGCCGTTACCGCTGACTGGTTGTCTGTAGCGAACTATTCGACCGGAAGCGTGGCGACATTTCGGATCAACGATGGCGCAATCGACGAGCGCGTCGACTTTGTGCAGCACACCGGTTCCGGTCCCAATCCGATCCGCCAGAAAAGCGCGCACGCCCACCAGACGTACCTGCTGACGGACGGCGACATGCTGGTCCCGGACCTCGGCGGCGACCGGCTCTACTCGTATCGCATCGACGCGGCTGGCGCGTTCGTGGGTGAACCCGGCGTGACCCAACTCGCTGCTGGCGCGGGGCCGCGGCACGTTGAACGGCATCCGACGTTGCCGGTGCTCTACGTCATCAACGAACTCGGCAACACGATCGACGTCCTGGAACGCGACGCCGACAGTCCGATGCGGATCCTGCAGACTGTTTCGACATTGCCGGAAGGCTTTGACGGCGCGAGTACCACTTCGGAGATCATCGTGTCCGCGGATGGCCGCTTCGTCTACGGCAGCAACCGCGGCCACGACAGCATCGTGAGCTTCGCCGTCGACGATATGGGCCGGCTTTCGGAGCCCGAGTACGCGTCGACGCGTGGCGAGCATCCCCGGTTTTTTACCCTCGATCCCAGCGGCGGATGGCTGCTCGCTGCCAACCAGAACTCGGACAATGTCGTCGTCTTCGCGCTGGACGAGGGAAGGCCGCGCGATGTCGTCTGCGATACGGTCGCGCCAAGGCCAGTCTGCCTCCTTTTCTTGAAATGAGAGGAAGACGTAGACCATGGAATACGTGAACTTCGGAAAGGCGGGCGTGCGGGTCAGCCGATTGGCGTTCGGTCTGGGACTCAGGGGCCAGGACGACGCTGCCGAGGCCCAGCGGGTGATCGAGCACGCCATCGACCAGGGCATCAACCTGATCGACTGCGCCAACGTCTACGGCCTGATGGACGACCGGGCCAACATCAGGATGTCCGAAGCGATCCTGGGCCGGGCGATCAAGGGCAAGCGGGACGACATCCTGATCACGTCCAAGGTCGGCAGCGAAGTCGGTCTCGGGCCGAACGACCAGGGGTTGTCGCGTTACCACATCATGCGGGAGGTGGAGACATCGCTGCGCCAGCTCGACACGGACCACATCGACTTCTACCTCGTGCATCGGTTTGACGAACCGACGCCGCTTGAGGAAACCGTCAGGGCGCTGGGCGATCTCGTGCATTCGGGCAAGGTCCGGTACGTGGGGTGCTGCAACCACGAGGCATGGCAGGTCTGCAAGGCGCTTTGGGTGGCGGACCGGCTGAACGCGGTTCCCTACATGGCCGTGCAGAACATGTACAGCCTGCTCAATCGGCACCTGGAAAAGGAGATGTTCCCTCTCCTGCGGGATATTGGCCTCGGCGCGATGGCGTACAGCCCGCTGCATATCGGACTGTTGAGCGGGCTCTATACGCCGGGCGCCTCGCCACCTCCTGGATCGCTATTCGCATCGCGCCCTCCGGCGGCCTATGCCGCGATGGCGGGCGAAGCGGCGCAGAAGGTCATGGCCGCCGTCATCGAGCTCGCGGGCGAATTGGGCAAGACACCGGCGCAGTTGGCTCTCGCATGGGTGCTGTCACATCCGGAGATCACGCTGGCGATCACCGGTGCCGACACGGCGGCACATCTCGACGACAACCTCGGCGCCGTCGGCTGGACACTCGACGAGACGGTGCGCCAACGCCTCGACGCCGTGTCTGAACCGTTTGTTCGCTAGCCCATATGTCTACGGGCGCTTCTGACAGTCGCGATGATTCGGATACTGCCGAGGGCCTTGCTAGATTGCTTGGGTGCGTTGCTGGACGGAGCCCCGGACGTTTCAGAGCATGTGGAGTCGGTGAGCCGTGGTTGAGGCGGCCCTGTGAGCCACTAGGCGGTTGCGGTCGGATGACCGAGCTGCTCGCTAGGCCAGACCGCGAGCAGGGAGTTAGCGAGGGCTAGACGAGAGTGCCCGTGCATGGACCGTCGACGCAGCTGGGAAGAGGTGTTTGCGTATGATTGTGCTTGTGTGTTCTCGGTGAGGCGCGCGTAGACGAGGCTGTTTGTAATGGTATTGGACGAGCTATTGGATTGGTCGGTCGGACGACCTGTTTGGCAACGCGATGCTCTTCGACGCTTGGTTGTTACAGGCGAGCTTTCGGAGAAGGACATTGATGACCTAACAGAGATCTGCAAAGCGAAGCACGGTCTTGCCGAGCAAGAGGTCACACACCCGCTTACGAAAGAGGATGTGCCCACTCGAGGCGAGTCCACCGCTCCGGTATCACTGACATCGATCTATCACCATCGGGGAGTTAACGCCCTGGCGGAAGGCCAAACGCTGGCCTTTTCGCCAAACCTCACCGTCGTATATGGCGACAACGCTGCTGGCAAGACCGGATACATCCGAATCCTCAAGAGCGCGTGTCGGGCGCGCCGTCGGGAGGAAATCCTTGGCAACGTGGTGTCAGGTGCCAGCCCCCTAAGTCCAGTCGTAGCGATCAAATACCGGGTTGGTGACGAGGAAGAACCGCGAGAGTGGGCCGGCGATGGCGAGGATGACCTCATATCACGCGTCAGCGTGTTCGACGCGCAATCTGCCGCGGTCTACCTGACTGAGAAAACCGATGTCGCGTTTCGGCCGTTCGGGCTAGATTTGTTCGACAAACTGGTGCGGGTGTTGTATCCCGCGTAGTTTCAGCGCGGGATTCTCGCGTTATTTCTGATGGACC
>JAPOYI010000250.1 GCA_026706665.1 Gammaproteobacteria bacterium
TCGCCGCGTGAAATGCAACCCAACTGTCAACGTCAGCTCCGCTCAAGGAATCTAGTGTTTGCCGCAATCATATTGATACCGTTTGTACTCGCCATCTTGCGAGTCGTGGTCATATTCAGCAATACCCTGGTCATTTTCACTGGGTGGAGCCTTTTCAACGACGAAGAGTTCTCGCATCTGTCGTGGAATCAGTTTGTATTGACAACGTTTGGCGTGGTCTTAGCCGTGCCCACCGTGTACCTGGTTTATCGCGTCTGCCGGGCGTCAACACATCAGTCGCCAGAGGAGGGGCTCTGCCCGGAGTAATCCCCTGCCGTCCAGGCCCCCCATCGGGCCGACCAGCGACAGAGTGCGCTCGCAGCCGCCTTCGGCCGCCGGGCCGGGCCTCTCGTCGCTTGCAGGCGGGCGCTCCGTTGGCGGCACATCGAGTTCGATGTTCGTCACCACTACCGCAAGGACGAGCGCCACGATGATCGTAACGACGCCGCCCGCGATTCGGCTTCACGCATCCATGGCAGGTCGGGCGTCCGCCGTCTCATCAGGTTCCCGCTGAAGGAAGACCTGTATCCGACCGGGAAGTCACCGAGAGCGCCTTGCGGTGCCGCCACCGCCCGCCGTAAGGTAGCGCGTCCTTCCTTGCGGAACGCCGGTCATGCTGAACTGGGACTTCCCCTACGCCTCCAGGCGCGCGCCGGTGTTCGCACGGAACGTCGTCGCGACATCGCAGCCGCTGGCGGCCGAAGCGGGCCTCGACGCGATGCGGCGCGGTGGCAACGCTGTCGATGCCGCGCTGGCCGCGGCGATCACCCTCACGGTGGTGGAACCGACCATGAACGGTCTCGGCAGCGACGCGTTCGCGATCGTCTGGGACGGCGACTCGCTGCATGGCGTCAACGGCTCCGGCCGATCTCCCCGTGCCTGGACCGCCGAGCGATTCGATGGGCAGACGGAAATGCCAGTGCTCGGTTGGGATGCAGTCACCGTTCCCGGGGCCGTCGATGCCTGGGTGACGCTCTCGAAGCGCCTCGGCGCCCTGCCTTTCGACGCTCTCTTCGATGCCGCGATCCACTATGCGCGGGAGGGGTTTCAGGTCGGGCACATCACGGCTCGGTCCTGGCGGGACGCCATCGGGATCTATCGCGGTTTCGACGGTTTCATGGCCCATTTCGCTTCCGGCGGCAGGGGTCCGCAACCCGGGGAACTTGTGAGGCGCCCCGAAATCGCTCGCTCGCTTGAGCAGATCGCCGAATCCGGCGGTGAAGCGTTCTACCGGGGCGCGCTGGCAGAAGCGATTGTCGCCAACGCCGCGTCAATGGGCGGCGCCATGTCCCTGGAGGATCTGGCCGGGCACAAGACGGAGTGGGTAGCGCCCGGCGCCCGATCGTATCGAAACGTCACCCTGCACGAGATCCCACCCAACGGCCAGGGCCTGGCGGCGCAGATCGCGCTCGCTATTCTTGCGCATTGGGATCTGAGGGCGCTGCCGCCAAACGGCGTCGAGTCGGTTCACCTGCAGGTGGAGGCGATGAAGATCGCGATCTGCGCGGCGTTCGACCACTTCTCTGACCCGGTATCCATGACCGTTTCGCCCGACGCACTGCTCGAGCCGGTGTCCATCGAACGCGTTGCCGGCACCATCGGGCAGCATGATGCATCGAAACTACCCCCGGGGCGCCTGCCCACCAGCCAAGACACCGTCTACCTCACCGCCGCCGACGCCGACGGTCGGATGGTGAGCTTCATTCAGTCGAACTATCGCGGATTCGGTTCGGGTATCGTCGTGCCGGGGACCGGCATCGCGATGCAGAACCGGGGCAACGGCTTTACCCTTGAGCAGGGGCATCCGAACCAGGTCGCCGGCGGCAAGCGACCCTACCACACGATCATTCCCGGATTCGTCACCGAGGGCGGCGCGCCGCGCATGTCCTTCGGCGTCATGGGCGGACACATGCAGCACCAGGGCCATGTGCAGATGGTGCACCGCATCTTCGACCTCGGCGAGAACCCCCAGGCCGCTTCCGACGCCCCGCGATGGCAGGTCCTGCCCGATTACACGCTGGCCCTGGAAGACGGCTTCTCGGACCGAGTGGCAGCCGAGCTCGCCCAGCGCGGACACAACGTCGCGCGGATCGAACCGGACGCGCACCTGTTCGGCGGCGCGCAACTCATCTACCGGCTCGGCGAAGGCTACTGCGCCGCGTCAGACCACCGCAAGGAGGGCTTGGCAACGGGCTATTAGAAGTTCACCAGCATCGCGTTCACCGACCGGGTGCGCGCCTGCGGCGCGCTGTTCCATGGACGGCCGCGGCCGCTATCTCGACAACATCTTCATCGAGCGCCTGTGGCGCTCGCTGAAGTACGAGGCGGTGTACCTGCGCGAGCTGGCCGACGGCCGCGACGCCGAACGCGTCATCGGTTCCTGGTTCCGCTTCTACGGAGAATCGCGCCCGCATTCGTCGCTGCGCGGCCACACGCCCGGCGAAGTCTACCGGGGCGCCTTGGGGGAGGCCGCGTGAGCCGACCGGAAACGACGGGAGCCCCTTCACACCACGACCGCCGGCGCCTCGACGATGCCGTTGACATCGTCCGCGCGCGTCGGCATGGTCCGTTCATCGAGGGCATCAGACCAATCGGAGTACACCTCAAGTTCGCCCTCGGACTGTCCAACGAACCAGGACCACCTCAAACAACCAGCTTGAAGCATAGCTCCAGCCGAGGGTGACCAGGACGACAGCACCCGTGGACCGTGGAGTGCTGCGCCAGCACACCGTGATTGCTGCTCCCACTGCGGTGGGTTTCGCAGGCTGATAGGCTTGCATGGAAGTACGCCTCCGGCGACGGGGAACATTCCCCGGCTGAGGGCTCCTTTGCAACTCACGCCGGGTAGCCGCAATGAAATTCGGTCTCTTCGTCTATTGCACGGTGGGGCGCCGCCATGAACTCGAAGCGGGCATGGCCGGCAAGGATCCCGTGCTGTACCGGCGCATGCTCGCGGAACTCGCCGACTACGCGCAGTTCGCCGAGGCGCGCGGCTATTTCGGATTCGGCCATCCCGAGCACCACCTGCAGATCGAAGGCTTCGAGATCGCGAACGACCCCGCGCTCATGGGGATGTGGCTCGGACAGCACACCCAGACCATGCGGATCGTCACCTGCGGCTTCGTTTCCACGGCGAACAACCCTCTCGCCACCGCCGAGAAGATCGCCACCATGGACCATATGCTCGGCGGGCGCCTTGGGGTTGGCCTGGTGCGCGGCTACCAGGCGCGCTGGGTGGAGAACTTCAAGGTCCGGTCGGAACTGAAGGCGGTCGGGCCATGGACGAAGGACACGCCGGACGATGACCTCAACCGGCGTTATTTCACCGAATTCGTCGAGGTGGTGACAAAGGCGCTGGCCAACGAGACGTTCTCGCACGAAGGTGAGTTCTGGACCTTTCCGCCCAGGGACTTCGTCAATCCCCATCCGCATCCTGTCTATACGCGGTTCGGCCGCGGCGTGGACGCCGACATGCGCGTGGAGGAGATCGGCATCGCACCGAGGCCCCTGCAGGAGGAAATACCGCTCTATGGCGGCTTCTCCGCCAGCCTGCGCACGGCGAAGTTCTGGGCCAGGCACAAGGGCCGGCCCATCGTCCTTTCCGGCAACACGGATTTCCTGCAACTACTCTGGCGCGAGTGGCGGGAAGAGGCCGGGGGCTACGGTCACGATGTCCCGCCCGGCCAGGAAGCCTGCTGGGGCGGCATCATGATCTGCGCCGAAACCGACGCCAGGGCGCAGGCGCTGTTCGAGGACATGCAGTGGTTCTGGGATACCTGGGCGACGCCTTTCGGGCAGGGCGTGCCGGAACTGCTGGTCGGTTCTCCCGACACCTTGAACAAGCGCATAGAGCGGATCGCGTGCGCGGTCCCCATCGAGGAAGCCTTCCTCCTGATTCCAGCGGGCATTCACACGCCAGACCAGATTCACGACTCGCTCGACCTGTTCTCAAGGAAGGTCATGCCCAACTGGGCGTAGCGGTTCTCGATCATGAGACTCACCGTCTCGGGTTGCAGGATGCACACGCCGCCCAGTTCGCCCCCGTTGCGGAGCATCTCCGCGAACCGCATGCAGTCGCGCTCGATCAAGACGAGTCCGCCGCCTCCCGAGGACGTGCTTTCGGCCTCGGCCTCTTTCGATCTGTCCTCGAACGTGACGAGCTTGCCCTGCTCACCGGGTTCGGCTGCCGCGTCCAGCCCTCCGGCACCAAGTCCTTCCTCGTCAACTACCGCCCCGGCGACGGCGGGCCCAAGGCCCCCAACAAGCGTGTGGTGATCGGGCGGTACGGACGCGTGGCGCCGGACGAGGCGCGCAGAAAAGCCCAGGATCTGCTCGGGCGGGTCGCCGGTCGACCTGCAACGCGTTGGACTGGACTGGTCGATACGAGGGTTCGCCGGTCGCGGTGCAGGGAGGCCGGGCCGGCAGTCCGCCCTGCTACCGGGGCGCGGTTGCGGATGCGGCCGTCCGGCGGGTGGCGACGCCCCGCCCCGGCTTACCAACTCGCCGCGGTCTCGACGGCGATGCCGTGCTGCGGCGGCTCGGTGGCGCTTTCCCGGCGGGTGAGCTTCAGCCCGAGCCGCAGGTCCGGGGCGTTCTCGGCAGCCGGTTCGAGGAACCAGCCGAGGCTGACCTCGCGCCCGGATCCCAGGACGCCGTAGCCAAGCGTCGGTTTGCCCGTGAACCGGTCGTTGAACGCCGGCAGCCCCCAGGCGGCCTCCGCCGTCCACTGCCCCGCACCGCCCTGGCCCATGGGGACCAGCGGATCGGACGCGAACAGCGCATCCAGGCCGCCGGAGGATTGCCCGCCGAACGCGTGTCTGAGGTTGAGCGACAGCCCCAGCGGGCTTTCCGGTCGCGGGTCGTAGCCGAGCGAGGCGGAAAATCCAATGTCCCTTCTCCCATCGGCCTCATGCGCCATGAGGGTGCGGCCCTCGATGTCCAGGACGAGGCCGCGTTTCGGATCGGTCCAGTTCAGCCCGCCGCCGAGTTCCACCCCGAACCCGGTCTCGGCGTCGCCGCCGTCGTGGCGCACGCCCGCCTCGATCTTCGGGGTCAGGGTGGCCCCGCCGGACAGGCCGAACGTCCAGCCGCCTTCCAGGCCCACGCGCAGGCGCGTGACCTCGCCGGCGCCGGCCATCATGCCGTCGGTTTCATCCGACGTCGTTCTCGACCACAGCGCGTCGGAGACGGCCGCGAGCGACGGTCCACCAACGTTGCCCGTAAGCAGCGAGGCGCGCAGCCCGGCCGTCGCCATGGACCAGCCGATGTCGGTTCGCAACTCTTCCAGCGGCGCATCGCGAGGAACGCCGGGCGGCGGGGACGCCATGCCGTGGACCGGCCCGGCCAGCCCCTTGCGCTCCCCGCCGGGGGTGAGCGTCATGTGCCCGGCGCCGCGGCCGGCGGCGCCCCAGAGGTCGATCCGCTCGGAGGCGTCCCAAGCAGCGTAGGGGATGGCGGCGGTGAGCGTCGACTCGACCGCGCCGGAACCGTTTTCGGGGTTGGCGTAGCCGCCGGCCGCGAAGCTCCGGGTCAGCGCGATGCCCGCAAGCCAGTCACCTTTCGCGTAGTCCGCGCCGAGCAGCGCCGTGCCGACCTCGCCGTCGAGGTCGAGCGCCCCGTCGCGACCGTTGAACGTGGTGTGCGCGCCCCGGCCCCAGAACCCGAGCGCGCCGCCCCGGCCGTCCTCGTTTCGTGTGTAGGTGAAGCTGCTGCCCATCACGAGGCTGAGCAGCGTCGCGGATTGCGCGGTGTGGGTCCCGGCCGGGCCGTAACCCGGGCCTTGGCCGGGGGCGGGGGCGCCGAGGCCGCCGATACCGTGGCCCTGGCCGAGTCCCGCGCCGAATCCGGCGCCGTGCGGGGCGCCCGCGACGCCGCCCATGGCCGCTGGTTGCAGGCGGAACGGCGCCCGCGCGTTCGCGGAGCCCCGGGGGCCGGGATTGCCGCCCCATGCGTTGCGGCCGTGCGGGTCCGCCGTCGCGCCGGCTTGCGCCGATGCGCCGGCGTTTGCCGTGCAAGACGGAGCGGCGGGTGCCGCCGGCCCCTCCTTCGCGTTTTCCGCCTCGGGCGTAGCCGCCTCGTCCTCGGGCCCGCAGGTGGCGTCAAGGGCGGTGGCACCGCCGCCGCCGATGGGCGCGCCGCCGATCGCGCCCCGGAACCCGGCGGTTCCGGGGCCGGCCCGCGCGGACTCGATGCGCGCGGCGATGCCGTCGATGGCCTGTTCGGCGACGGTTCCCCCGAACCGCGCCAGCCACGCCGACGGCAGCGGGCCGTCGTTCTCGACCGTGCCGACGGCGGTGCCGCGGGCGATGGTCACGATCGCCGGATCCGGGTTGCGGATCTCGAACTCGAACGTCTCGTTGCCCTCGTCGATGTCGTCCA